>CANOET010000139.1 GCA_947564835.1 uncultured Eubacterium sp.
GGAAGCCAGGCCCTTTCCCCCTCATCCGGCGTCCGCATAGCCAATCAAAAACGCACCCGGCTAACCAAAATATTCCGCTCAGCCAATAAAAGCTCACACAATATCCATTTTCATATCAAACAATTTCCATTAATCTGCCTGCGTATCTGTCTCAGAATCTGTATCTGTCTCAGAATCCGCATCCGTATCTGTCTCCTCCTTTTCGAAATCCTCCGCCGTCTTATCAAAAGCCGTATAAACCTCCGGTTCCACCAGATAAATCTTACTGCTCTCGCTCGTTTTCACATAATACTGCCCAAGCATCTCATTTTTCATCCCAAACGTCAGCGACGATGTTCCGCTCGTAGTCGTAATCGTTACCACACGTAACGGCTCCTCAAAGCCGTAATCCTCGCCTTCCTGCGCCTGCACCTGGGTATCCGAAGTAATCGAACCGGTTGTCTTTAGAAACTCTGAAAATGCATCCTGATCCAGTGTAAGTTCCGTGTTTCCGGTTTCCTTCCAGTCATCGCCTTCTTTTGTATAAGCGTACTCTGTTCCGTTATAGTCGTAGCTGATCGCTGTAACACTGTCCGGCTGGAAGGATGTAAGCGTGATTTCGGCTGCTGCCTCCTGCTGCTTTTTCTGTTCTTCCTGCTTGCGGTTGTAAGAACGGATTCCGAAGTATGCGCCTGCCAGGGCAAGTATCGCCAAAAGCAGGACGCTGAATTGTATGATTTGTTTTTTTTGCATGATGATTCCTCCTCGCCTAATCGTTAGCCGCCGTCCTGAACCGGCGTTTTATGCTTTTCTTCTGCGCAGCCAGATCACAATGCCGCATAGGATCAGCATTATCGGGAAAAACAGCACGCTCAGAAATCCGGTCACAAGAATCGTCCCCTGTGCAATGGTAATGGATTCCAGTGTGTATGGCTTTACCGGAATGACAATCAGATTGCCTGTGTCTGCTTCTCCGGCAAGGCTGCGGATGGAGGCGGTAAACAGCGCTGCGTTGTTGCCGGATACGCTCTGGTCTGCTTCGTCGGTAAACATGTTTGCTGATGTATAGACAAAAAGCTGCGCCTGTGAAGCGGTGTCTACGACGGATACGCCAAGGGTGAACGGGCCTTTTGCGTCGTTTTCTTCTTTTTCCAGGCTCATCATATTCTGTACATCGGTTTTTAAAAATGCCTGGTCGGAAGTCTCCAGCAGTGTTGTGTAGGAGATGATCTCCTGATCCTCCTGTATCGGCGTAAGTCCCTGTGCATACGGCAGAAATACATATTCATCAGAAATATCCGCCGTGACCGTATCATATGAAATATCCGGCAGCAGGAACAACGGGTTCTGGTAATAATTTCCGTCATTTGCCTCAACAACCATGCCATCCTGCAGCTGCAGGCCATATGCCTCAAGAATGCTTTTGAAATTCGTCATGGATGCTGTCGTATATTGTGTCGTTATGAATACTTTTCCTCCGTCCGCTAAGTATTGGATAATTTTATCAGCGTCATCCTTGGAAAAATCCGACTGCGGGCCGTGAATGACCACTGCTTCACAGTCTTGCGGTATCGTATCTGTTTCCAAAAGGTTTAACTGCTGCAGATTCAGGTTCATTTTTTCAATGGCTTCTTTGAAGCGGCCGCTGACAGCCAGTTCATCATGCCCGGTAATCTCATAGATGGTCTGCATTTCCTGGTTGGTTACATACTGGATCGCGCTGGTAAGCTGCCCCTCGCCGTCGTAGCCGGTGGTCTGCTGCGAATAGGTCTGGTAATCGACCGATGTCTCGTACAGATCACTGTAATCGATCACTTTGGAACGTTCCCCGCACACTGCAATCACACTGTTTGCCGAAATCTGCTCCTGCGTGTAATTTTGATAAAAATTCGGAGATACGGCAGGGTCTACATAAGTTACCTGAATGTTCGGGGAAAGCTCATCGTATTTGACCAGGGTGGACTTTAGCTGTTCGTCGCTGCTGTCTTCGTTGGCAATCACATACAAATCAACCTGTTCGTTCAGTGCAGACAGGATTTTCTTGGTATCATCCGTAATGGAATACAGCTTGGATGCCGTACAATCCAGATTGGTCAGCGTCGTCGGCAGCGTGCCGGCAACCAGGTTCAAAATGACCACCGCCGCCACTGCTGCCGCGGAAAAACCAGCGTTGAAAATGCCCAGGCCCGGTTTGCGGATGCTGACAGACCAGCGGCGTTTCTGGATCGACTGTGCCGTAAGAAATAAAAACAGTGCAGTAATGCTGATATAATAAACAACCGCCGTCAGATCCAGCTGTCCGTTGGTCAGACGGTCCAGGCCGGCCGTCAGGTCATAACAGCTTAAAATCCTGGTCAGCAGGTTTCCGCTGGATGAAATAATCTGTGTAATCCCGCCCATCATATAACCCAGAAATAAAAATACAAACGTCAGCACTGCCGCAATCACCTGGCTTTCTGTCAGCGAAGATACGAACACGCCAATCGCAATACAGGCAAGCCCATACAGCCAGAAACCCAGCACCGCCGCATAGCTTTCCGCATACGGCACGGTTCCGAAACGGCCCAGCAGCAGCGGCGACAAGCCGATGACCAGCATAGCCGCAGAAAAAACGGACGCCAGCGCCAGATATTTGCCAAGTACAATTTTCCCAATACTGACAGGCGCCGTTAACAGAAGCTGGTCCGTCTTCGCATGGCGCTCCTCCGCAAGCACACGCATCGTAAGAACCGGAATCGTTACCAAAAATAAAAAAGCAATTGCGTTCAGGGAATACGATATATATGGATATCCATAAGAAAGATTATACACATAAAAATACAGAAAATAAAATGCCAGCGTGGCAGCCAGAAACAACCAGCCAATGACAGACTGGAAGCATGCTTTCCACTCTCTTTTCCAGATTGCCCTCATTCCGCCTGATCCTCCTGTTCTACTGTCTTTTCTTCCTCCGTTTCCCGACTGCCTGCCGGCTCTAAATGTTCTTCCTCCGTTTCCTGGCTGCCTGTCAGTTCTAAATGTTCTTCCTTCGTTTCCTGGCTGCCTGTCAGCTCTAAAAATACCTGCTCCAGCGACTTGCTGCCAACGGTCATCTCCAGGATCGGAATCTGAGCCTGCGCAAAAGCATAAAACACCTGCTCCCGGATATCCCCGCCTTTTTCCGCCTGCAGCACTGCCCGCAGGCATCCGTCTTCCTGATCCGGCACGGCTGATACGGACACAGCCCCCGGGATCTCCCGCAATATCTGCATAACCGCTTCCTCCCCGCCTTTCAGCAAAAGGCTTACTTCCTGCGCTCCGGACATTCTGGCAATCAGATTCTGCGTCGTATCACTGGCCGCCAGCCGCCCTTTGGAAATGATAAAAATATGCCCGCAGATTTCCTTCACTTCGGATAAGATATGCGAACTTAAAATAACTGTATGCCGTTCCCCCAGACTCTGAATCAGCTCCCGGATCTCAATCATCTGCTGCGGATCCAGGCCGACTGTCGGCTCATCCAGAATAATGACCTGCGGATAACCTAAAACCGCCTGCGCAAACCCGACCCTCTGGCGGTAGCCTTTGGACAGATTGCGAATCAGACGGTTTTTCATATTCGTAATCTTTGTAAGCTCCATCGCTTCATCGATATACCGGCGCTTTTTCTCTTTTGGAAGCTTTTTCAAATCCGCGGCAAACTTCAAATATTCCGCTACTGTCATTTCCATATACAGCGGCGGCAGCTCCGGCAGATAGCCGACACATTTCCTCGCCTGCTCTGGCTGTTTGAAAATATCATAGCCGTTGATCCTTACCGCACCTGATGTAGCCGCAATGTATCCGGTAATCAGGTTCATCGTCGTCGATTTTCCGGCGCCGTTCGGGCCAAGGAAGCCATAGATCCTGCCCGGTTCGATCGTCAGTGACAGATCATCGACCGCTGTATGGTCTCCGTACTTTTTTGTCAGATGGCTGATTTCTATCACAATAATCCTCCCATTTCTTCCGGACTGCTTTTCTCTCCAAGCATTCCCATATTCACAAGCGAACCCCTGCGGTATTTCCGGCTGCCGGATATAGATGCGCAGTGGAACGTTTGACCTTGCTGTCTATGGTAATGAAAAAATGTGTTTTCTCCGCGTACGGTCTGTGTTTTTTTTGTGAAATCCTCCATGTATCATTTTATATTTTGTATATAAAATCTTAACGGAAAGTTTCATTGACTTTCATCTTTGTGCGAGGGACTTTTTCCATAATGAGGACAGACCTAATGAAAAAAACAGGATTCTATATTATCAAAGACAAATTCTTTGAAGATATGAAAGACCCTTACCTCAAAAGAAATAAGGCAGGAAACAGACCACATTATTACTGCTTTGAGGATACGAATATGGGTATATACTGGATGACAGCCGGGAGAGTGCGTTTTTGATACAGGATATGTTTCCGATAACGGAAGAATACATAGAGCGGGAATATACAATTGCCGGAAATCATTTGATGTTGACAAGTGAGCATACTGCCAGAGAGATTGAGAAAAAAGCAAAAAAAGTCATGGGTATGTTGAAGCGTGGCATAAAGTTCACACCGACGCAGCCGGATCTTATGGCGATATTGGAAAAATTGAGAGAGCAGGAAACCAGGTCCCCGCTCCCTCATCTGACGTCTGTTTAGCCGCAAAGACTGATTTCCTCCGCACACACCCCAAGCGCCGCCAAATCCTCCCGCACCTGTGCAAAGCTTTGGAACAAAACTGTACTCCACCCTATTTCCTTTGGATAAGCCAGATTCGGCGCGTTATCATCAATAAACACGCATTCTTCGGGCTTCAAATTATATTTATCCATTAATATATGATAGATTTCCTTTTCCGGCTTTATATACCCGGTTTCAAAGGAAAATACCGCACCGTCCGTTAGCGGGAGGAAGTCAAGCCCCTCCTGCCTGGTCAGTTCATAAGTCCTGCGGGAATAATTGGATAATATATATACCTGGTACCCCTTTTTCTTTAATGCCGTAATCCATGGCTTTGCATACGGATACTGCCGGATCATTTCTGCCATATGATCCCAGAACAGCTGGATCTGCGGTGCGTACTGCGGTGCATTGGCTTTTAATGCGAGAAGGAGCTCCTCATCTGTTTTCGTGCTGCGGTCGTATTCGTTCCAGTCGTCTGTCCTTACGGTTGCGTCTGCGACCGCGGTAAAGTCCTCCCCGGTTATACCTAATTTTTCCAAAAGGTCTGCCCAGCAAAAATCTACGAGTACCATCCCTACATCTAAAATAATATTTTTGATCATGTATTTTTCATAATCCTTTCCAAACTGTATAGACTGCTGTTTTAATCCTGTTCAGCAGGAATTGGTTTCCGCCAGATCATATCGGTCCTGGACGGCCCGTTTGAAATCATGGTAATCGGATAGCCGATCTGCGATTCGATAAATTCAATGTATCTGCGGCAGTTTTCCGGCAATTCTTCATAGGTGCGGATGCCTGTGATCCCGCATTTCCAGCCTGGCAGTTTTTGGAATACGGGTTTTGCTTTTTTCAGCTTTGCCGTTGTCGGAAATTCGGTCGTTATTTCTCCGTCGATCTCATATCCTGTGCAAACCGGGATTTCATCCAGATACCCCAGCACGTCCAGTACGGTAAATGCCACATCGGTCGTTCCCTGCAGACGGCAGCCGTATTTGCTTGCTACGCAGTCAAACCAGCCGACTCTGCGCGGACGTCCGGTCGTCGCGCCGTACTCTCCGCCGTCGCCGCCGCGGTTTCTTAATTCCTCTGCTTCGTCTCCGAAAATCTCACTGACAAATTCCCCGGCGCCTACCTGGCTGGAATATGCTTTGCACACCGTAATCACTTCTTTGATTTCATACGGCGGGATTCCGGTTCCGACCGCACCGTAGCCTGCCAGCGTAGGGGATGAGGTCACCATCGGATAAATGCCGTGGTCCGGGTCGCGCAGCGTGCCAAGCTGGCCTTCCAGCAGCACGGTTTTGTGGTCCTTTAACGCCTGGTGCAGATACGCGGAGACGTCTGTGACATACGGCGTTACCATTTCTTTATATTCATGCAGCTCTGCTAAAAGCGCGTCCTGTTCTAACAGCGGCTTGTGATACAGATGCTCCAGCAGCACGTTTTTCGTTTCGCAAATACGGGCTGTCTTTTCCAGAAGCAGCTCTTCATCAAATAACTCACTGACCTGAAAACCGGTCTTTGCATATTTATCTGAAAAAAACGGCGCAATGCCTGACTTGGTCGAGCCAAACGACTTGCTGCCCAGACGTTCCTCTTCATACTGATCCAACAGCACATGGTAAGACATCACAATCTGCGCCCTGTCTGAAATCAGGATCTTCGGAGCCGGAACCCCCTGCTCTGTAATCGAGCGGACCTCTTGGATCAGCTTGCGGATATCCAGCGCTACGCCGTTTCCGATCACGCTGGTCGTATGGCCGTAAAATACACCGGACGGAAGCGTATGCAGCGAAAATTTCCCATAATGGTTTTTAATCGTATGCCCCGCATTCGCACCTCCCTGAAAACGGACGATAATGTCCGCATGTTCCGCCAGCATATCCGTAATCTTTCCTTTTCCTTCGTCGCCCCAGTTCGCACCTACAACTGCTTTTACCATAAGACTTACCTCCTGTGATTCAGTATTTTCCGCTGCCGCCTTTTTCGGATACCGGCAGCTTTTTCACACCGCGGCGGATACCGCTAAAAAAGACAGGTTGTAAAAACCTGTCGTGGAAGTTATTTCCGTTTTTACTTTCTGATTATACACGACTCTGTATAAGAAGTAAAGCGGAATTAAATAAAAATGAATCCCGCATCTTTATACAAACCGATGCGAACAAGCCACTGCCAGCGCCCCAGGCCCGATATGGCATGACACACTTAGGGAAAGCGGATTCACAATGCACTGCTGCCCCGGAAATACTTCCTGCACTTCCTGAGCGAACTGCATGGCCGCATCCCTGTCATACGTATACGCAACATCAATATACTGGTTGCTGCCGCTGGCATCCCCGAAACGGTTCTTACAGTCGCTTTGCATTGCTTCGATCATAATGCTTTTTGCCTGCTTCACCGTACGGGCTTTCGCAAACGCATCCAGTTTTTCCCCCTGGATCTGCAGTACCGGCTTAATCCGCAGCAGTGTGCCGAGCGCAGCCGCAGTCGGTGTGATACGGCCTCCTTTTTTCAGATATTTTAATGTATCTACCATAATATAAATACTGGATTCAAATTTTTCCCGTTCCAGCAGCTCTTTGATCTCCAAAGCGCTTTTGCCTGCCTGTGCAAGTTTTTGTGCATCCATAACGGAACGTCTTTGCGTGACGGAAATGCGCTGGTTATTTACGACCTGCACACGTCCTTCATAAGACTGCGCCAGCATCAGCGCCGTTTCACACGAACTGCTCAGCCCTGACGACATCGGGATGTGTACGATTTCATCGTATTCTTCCAGCAGCCTGTCCCACAAATCCGTCACATCGCCGACTGCAGGCATGGAAGTCGAAATATCGCCGCCTTCCGCCAGCTTTTCATAGAACTTCTCCTGTGTCAGATTCACATCCTCAAAGAAAGTTTCCCCCTGAATATAAAAAGGCATGGCGATCACTGTAATTCCCAGTTCTTTTGCCTCTGCCTGTGTAATGCCACTGTTGGAATCTGTCACAACGGCTGTTTTACCCATTTTCATGTCCTCCGTTTCTAAAAAATCGCAACAGTTCAGATAACCCATGGAACTGTTACAAAAAATCAGCTTATTTACCAGGATTCTTCCTTAACAATAGTGTACCCTGAAAAGCATTGTATCACACATGAAAAATACTTACAAGCAAAAGCCGTCTAAAAAAACAAACCGCCCGGACAGGCATGGCTTTCCCAGGAAAGTCCTGCCTGTCCGGACGGCTGCATGAATCAGACGTATGGATTTACCGTTTTTTTATTACATCATACCCATACCCGGATTGCCTGCCGGCATTGCCGGTGCATCTTCTTTGATATTTGCAACAACGGATTCTGTGGTCAGCAAGGTAGCTGCTACCGAAGTCGCATTCTGCAGTGCGCTTCTTGTAACCTTGACCGGATCCAGGATGCCTGCTTTTACCATATCTACATATTCTTCTGCAGTCGCATCAAATCCAACGCCGATTTCAGAATCTTTGACTTTATTAATAATGACTGCACCTTCCAGACCTGCGTTTGCAGCGATATAGAATAACGGAGCTTCCAGCGCTTTTAAGATTACCTTTGCACCTGTCTTTTCATCGCCTTCCAGAGAATCTGCAAGGTCAGATACTTTCTTGGACGCATGAATATATGCAGAACCGCCGCCTGCGATAATGCCTTCTTCCACCGCTGCCCTTGTCGCGTTCAGGGCATCTTCCATACGCAGCTTGCTTTCCTTCATCTCGGTTTCTGTTGCAGCGCCTACACGGATCACTGCTACGCCGCCTGCCAGCTTTGCCAGCCTCTCCTGTAATTTTTCCTTATCAAAATCAGAAGTCGTCTCTTCGATCTGGCTCTTGATCTGGCCGATTCTTGCCTGGATCGCAGATTTTTCGCCCATACCGTCTACAATTACGGTATTTTCTTTCTGCACTTTTACAGATTTTGCACGGCCTAACTGCTCTAAATCCGCATCTTTTAATTCCAGGCCCAGTTCAGAAGAAATCACCTGTCCGCCGGTCAGAATCGCGATATCCTCAAGCATTGCCTTTCTTCTGTCGCCATAGCCAGGGGCTTTGACAGCAACTACATTAAAGGTGCCGCGCAGCTTGTTCACAATCAAAGTTGTAAGCGCTTCGCCTTCCACATCTTCTGCAATAATCAAAAGCTTAGCGCCAGTCTTTACTACCTGCTCCAGTAACGGCAGAATATCCTGGATATTGGAAATCTTCTTGTCAGTGATCAGGATATACGGATCTTCCAAAACAGCTTCCATCTTATCCATATCCGTTGCCATATAAGCAGAAATATAACCGCGGTCAAACTGCATACCTTCTACAAGGTCAAGCTCTGTCTGCATCGTCTTGGACTCTTCAATCGTAATGACACCGTCTTTGGATACTTTTTCCATTGCGTCCGCAACCAGATTGCCGACTTCTTCATCGCCTGCAGAAATCGCTGCAACCTTTGCGATATGATTCTTGCCGTCTACCTTCTGGCTCATTTCCTGCAGCGCTTCCACTGCCACATTCGTCGCTTTTTTCATACCTCTTCTTAAGCTGATCGGATTCGCACCAGCTGCAAGATTCTTAATACCTTCGGAAACCATTGCCTGTGCCAGAACCGTAGCAGTTGTCGTACCGTCACCGGCTACGTCATTTGTCTTAGTCGCTACTTCCTTCACCAGCTGCGCACCCATATTTTCAAACGGGTCTTCCAGCTCGATTTCTTTCGCGATCGTTACACCGTCGTTTGTGATCAGCGGAGCGCCATAGGATTTGTCCAGAACGACATTTCTCCCTTTCGGCCCTAATGTCACGCATACGGTATCTGCCAACTTATCTACACCTGCTTCTAATGCAGCTCTTGCTTCTGCACCATATTTAATTTCCTTTGCCATTTCTATCTTCCTCTTTTCTTCTTTTTTCTTCTTTACTGATTAGGAATTTGTCAACGGATGTGCCTCTTTGCACAGGCATCCGCGGCTGACTACCATTACTCTACGACTGCGAGAATATCATTCTGGCGGACGATAATATATTCGGTACCTTCGATCTTTACTTCTGTTCCTGCATATTTGGAATAAATGACTTTCTGCCCTTCTTTCACCTGCATAGTGATTTCTTTCCCATCTACGACTCCGCCAGGACCTACAGCAATGACTTCTGCTTCCTGCGGCTTTTCCTGGGAAGCGCTTGTCAAAATAATGCCTGACGCGGTTGTTTCCTCTGCTTCACACTGCTTTAATACAACTCTGTCTGATAATGGTACTAATTTCATGAAAATTTCCTCCTTTATTCATGCTTCTTTTATCATCCTATTGTCTATATGTTATTAGCACTCGCTTGTTTTGAGTGCTAACTGATAGTACTTATCATATGTTTTTATCTGCTGTTTCGCAAGTATAACAGTTTCCGGATTTCTCTGGTTGTTTTGTATTTTACTCCTTTTTTCTCACTTTTACTCTCTTTATCTCACTTTTTCAATTTTTTCTAAAAAAAGTATGAACTCCATAAAAATATTTTATAAACTTCAATGGGGGGGTGTGTTTTGGCTGTGGCCAGGGGGGTGGCTCACCGGACGACTCTGCGGGCTGCGGCCAGGGGCTGTGGTTCACCGGACGGCTCTGCGGGCTGCGGCCAGGGGATCTGCCGGGAGACACACCTTGGGCGGACTGGGGCAACGCTGCGGTGAACTAATCG
>CANOET010000140.1 GCA_947564835.1 uncultured Eubacterium sp.
TCCAGGTTAGGGTATTATCTTGTTCATTGAATCCCCAAGTAAAGTTACACTATCTGCCCAGATTGTGCCTGTTTACAACGGCAAAAAGGTGTGCTATCATAAATAAGAATACCATCAGCAGGCAAAAAAGGATTACGGTGAACCCAATGACAGAAGTTATTATGCTTATTCTCAGCTGTTCCCTGGCAATATTTTTATTTATCTGGCTGGCATTCGGAAGAAAAGTCACTTCCAAAGCAGCCATGCTTTTTATGGATATCTGCCTGATCGCACTGTGCATCGCAGCGCTGCTCTGCGGCCTTGCCTTACGGCGGGAAAAGTATGAAAGCATACAGGAAAAAGGCATACAAGAGATAACGATGCACCAGCAGACGGATACATCTCAAGATGCAAAAGCAGATAAAGAGAATGAACAATGAGAAGCTATGATCATGATAAAGAAGTTATGATCATGATAAAGAAGTTATGATCATGATAAAGAAGTTATGATCATGATAAAGAAGCTATAATCATGATAGAGAAGCTATCATACAAAGAAGCTATCTTACAGAGAATTTATAATCATACAGAGGACATATAAATAGACTACACGATAAGGAGGACAACGCGGGAATGGAAAGGATCAAAAAAGCAGTATCCATACTGCTGCTGTTTGCGGCAATCTGGGCAGCCGGGTTCCCGGCAGTTACGGCAGCCGCGGCCACGGCCGGTGTCAATCATATGAACGTCGTATTTGTACTGGACGGCAGCGGTTCTATGTATACGACGGATAAAGAGAAGCTCCGCTTCGAGGCTTTGGAGCTGTTTTTGGGCCTGTCTGCGGAATCCGGCAATTCGATGGGAGCTGTTGTGTTTGACGACGGTATTCTTTTCACACAGGACCTGGCGCCGATGAACGGCAAGGAAGCGAAAAGCGCGTTGTCCGCTAAGGTACGCGGTGTATCCGGCAACGGGGATACCGATATAGGCAGCGCCATTTACAAAGCTGTGCAGATGTTAAAGGATTCCGGCAATCCGGACCTGCCGTCCGCAATTATCCTGCTTTCCGACGGCAATACAGACCTGCCGAAGGACAAGTCCGGCAAGCAGCTGGAGGCTTCCGGGCGGCGTAAGGCCGAAGCGATTGACCATGCCAGGGAGCAGGGGATCAGTATCCATTCGGTTTGTTTGAATGCGAACGGCAAGGCGAAAAAGGAAGAGCTGCAGGAGATCTCGGATGCAACGGGCGGGACCTGTGTGGAAGTGAAAAAAGCCAGTGATTTAAAAGAGGTCTTCCGTCAGTTTTATAATATCATCTATTCGACCAAAACGATCCATCTGGTGGATACGAAAATACCGAAAAGCGGAGAGCTGCGGGTGCCGTTTTCCATTCCGGTGATCGGCGTGAAGGAAGCTAATATTATTATTCATACATTAAATGCGCAGACTACATACAGCCTGTTCCACCCGGACGGCTATGCGTTTACAAAAGCAGAGCTGGAGCGGATGGCGATTCAGGCGAAGACGTTTACCGTGATCAAAATCGAAGAGCCCGATCCGGGAGAGTGGGAGCTTGTCGTGCGCGGGGCGCGCAGGGACCAGGTGAAGGTTGATATGGTCTATAATACGGACTTGTCCATACAGCTGGAGGAAACGCTGGTGCAATCTGAGGGGAACCGGGCTGTCTGGGAATTGGCCGCGCAGGTGTCGAATGAGGGCGAGGCGGCGCCGCAGGAAGTGTACCAGCAGTATCCGTTCCAGGTCCAGGTGACGGATCAGGCTACCGGGGAGAAGACAAAGCTGGAAATGGCGCCGGATGGCGGCAGATGTGTTGCGCAGCTGGAAACGGAGGGGTACGGGGATTTCCGGGTGCAGGCATTTTGCGAAATCCATGATATGAAGGTCAAGTCTGATGCAAAGCTGATCCAAAAGCCGAATACCGCGCCGGAGTGGAAACAGGAAAAGATTGTGATTGAAAAGAAGTATCATTTGTTTTCCAAAAGCTTGTTTACGCTGGATTTGAAAACACTGGCTTCGGACGCGGAGGATGACGGGCTGTCGTTTGCGGTGACGGATTCGCAGTTCCCGAAGGAGGAGGTTTTTTTGCAGGACGGCTCTGTGCTTGCCTGTAAGATTAAAACGTGCGGCGACGGCAGCCTGACGGTAACGGTTACCGACCAGGCAGGGGCATCGGCGCAGGCGGAGGTTCAGATCCGTACGGTGTCTGTGACAGGCAGGATCCTTCTGATTTTGGCGCTGGCGGCGCTGCTGGCCGTTTTGATCGTGCTGTTTCCGGTGATTCGTTCGTATCTTACGGTGGTGCGCGGGACGGTCCAGATTCTGACTTACGGGGAGGAGGGGACAGACCCTCCGGTGACATTTGACGGTGAAAAAGGCAGGATGCTGCTGTCCCGGTATGTACATCCTGCGCAGGATATCGGGATGCGCCTGGAAAAATGCTATTTGACAGCAGGTGAAAAGAACGGCTGTATTTATTTTGTGTCCGCGCAGGGGTATTATTCGGACCGGGACGGCGGGCAGAGGAAAAAGAAGATCCGTGTGGATGCGGGCATGGAGACGCAAATCAGCGGTGATCTGGATTTTACCAATGGTATCCGTATTACGTATATGCCTTATCAGGAATAAAGGATCCGGATTTAGATGAATAGGAAAGCATACAGCCTACCGCGCGGCGGGGTATATGGCTGGATGCATAACAGTTCAATGGTAATCTGAACGGTTACAGAATAAGATACAAGAAAGGACGGATGGTTATGGCGACATATGGACAGCTGCTGATTGATGCAGGGGGCGGGATTATTGACCGGGGCAAGCAGTCAGACAGGCAGGATGGGGCATCGGTGATCATCGGGCTGGGCGGAACCGGCTCTGACGCGGTGATGAAACTAAAACAGGAAGTATATAAACAGTTAAAACCGGACGATACGGACGCCGTGATTCCCAGGTACGAGGCCATCCGTTATCTGCTGATTGATGCGGACGATTCCCAGGTCGGACAGTCTGCCAATCTTTCGGATATCGACAAGAATACGGAGTTTTTCCCGCTTTCCAACAGTTCGATCAAAAGCACGTTTGAAGCGAAGGAAATCTTAAAGGCAAGGCCGGAGCTGTACTGGCTGGATTATGATAATATCTCGATTGACGAGGCGAGCAAGGGGGCCGGCGGGATCCGCCAGGTCGGGCGTTTTCTGCTGGTGGATAAAGGGGAAGCGCTGTTTGCCAGGCTCAAATCGGTGATCGAGGGCGCGCTGACGGCGGCAAAGACGGGGGAATTAAATATTCATATCTGCGCGGGGCTTTCCGGCGGGACAGGCAGCGGGATTTTTCTGGATATCTGTTATCTGGTGCGCAGGATTTTAAAGCAGATCGGCAAGCAGGAGGCGCGGGTCAGCGGTTATTTTTTCCTGCCGGATGTGAACCTGTCGGTTCCGGTGATTCAGGAAAATCCGCTGATTTCGGCATATATTAAGGTGAATGGATATGCCTCCTTACAGGAGCTGGATTATTGTATGAATTTTGGGAAAAACAAGGACAGCTTCCGGATGAACTATGGATTTACGAAGGTCGATTTTTCGATGGCACCGGTGGATCTTTGTTATTTAATCTCGACGACGGATGCTTCGGGAAACCGGGTGCAGAACGGTTACCAGTATGCGATGGGGGTTGTGACGGATTATATTATCAGCTTTCTGGCAAAAGAAAAGAGCGGCTTTACGCTGGAGAGCCATATTACTAACCTCAATTCGATCAAAGAAGGGATCCGGGTGCAGCACGGCGCCGGTGTGGATTATAATATTTTGGGCGCTTCGGTGGCGGAGATGCCGCTTTCGGAAATCGCGACGTATTTGGGCTGCCAGCTGTTTGCAGGCTATCAGGGGATGTATGGGCGCGTGCCGGCGGAGAAGGAGCGGGATGATTTTCTATCAAAGCTGCTGCTTCGCTATGAGGATCTGCAAAAGGAACTGACGCATGGATGCGCGGCGTCGCTTGTATTCGGCAAGGCGTATGACGCCAGGATGTATGACCAGGGCGGCGACCACGCGTTTGTAAAGCGGGCGGAGCAGTTTCTGGCGGATAATATCGGGATTTTGGAGAAAAACGCCAAAACGATGATGGAAGACCTTGGGGAATTTGCGATTCCGAAGGTAAGCACGTCTTTAGTCAGCCGGACGTATAAGGGGCTGTTTGATTCGTTTGTGGTGAACCTGGAATACGGGCCTTTTTATGCGGGCAGAATGCTGGCGGGCGGGGATAACCAGAACCTGATCCATGCGGTCGACGGCTATCTGAAAAAGAATGAAGAGCTCTTGGAACAGGAGCTGCGCAAGTCCAGGCAGCGGGAAGATGCCTGTGCGGACGCAAAGCTGAAAATGGAAAATACGAACTTTTTGAATAAAAAAACAAGGATGGAAAATTATCTGCAGGCGCTGGCCAGCCTGTATGTACACCAATACCATGTACAGATGTATCAAAATATGGACCTCGTGCTGCAGGAATACAAGCGGCAGCTGCGCAGGCTGTATCAGAACCTGTTCCGTATCCTGATGCAGGTGATGGATACGCTGCGCGAGACTTTTGAGGTGAACCGGGCCGTCCTGTCGCAGAAAGGCGTCCAGAACAACCTCTATACATGGAAGATCCTGTCGATTCCAGATATCCGGGAAGGGCTGGAGCAGGAAATGAAGGAGCACGACCTGGGGCAGACGCTGTATCATCTGATGCAGACGCTGTTTGCGCGCTGCGCGGCCTGGATCAACCAGGATGAAAATGAAATACGCAAGCTTATTTCAGATTTTATTTTACAGGAGTTTGACAAGGCAACGAAGCGGACGATGACGGACTACCTGAAAGAAAAATTCCGTGTGGAAAACCCGGCGCTGTTAGCCGAAGCGGTGGAAAAAGAGCTGATCCGGGATAAGCTGGGCAGGGATTCTACGCCGCTGTTTTGGAAAAATCCGATGTATCAAAACAGTATGGGGATGCACAGCTATCTGACCGTGCCGTTTGACGCGGCGGAGATTAAGGCAGCCGCCGTGAATTTTACCGGCAGGCAGATGGAATTTACCGTGCGCGAGTCGCATATTACAGATAAAATGTCTATGATGCGCTTTTACAGCGGGATTCCGATGTTTGCCTACCAGGGGATTATGGAGCTGCAGCGGGCCTATGAGGAAGATAAAAAGGCGGGCAGGCATTTATTTGAACGGGGAGAGGTCAACTGGAACACGCTGCCGTCCCCGGTGCCGGAAAGCTTTAAGATCGACCTTCCGGTTGCACGCATTGCCAGACGCAACGAGGCGCTGATCCGGGAATTTGAGCAGGCGGAGGAAGCGGGCGTTATCGTAAAAGATGAGTTCTCCAATTGGAATATTTTACAGACAAAGGACCTGGACCTGAACGGATGGATCGCGCAGATGGGCGGCATCGGGGACGGCGGGGTTTCGGATCTTAAAAAAATCCGGGAAATTCTGCCGAAGCTGAAAGAGCGGGCGCAGGCGGTGCTGCAGGAGGCGGTCCCGGTGCGGATTGAATATCTGCATACGGTTTCCGGCAGCGAGCGGCAGGTCATGCTGGACTTTTATCTGCTGGCTCCGGTATTGAACCAGCTGGTGCATCAGGAGCTGCGCAAGAGGCAGGAGCTGGAGCAGGGGCTGTCGCGGCTGGAGCAAAGGCTGCAGGATACAGTCCGGGAGAAACGGGCAAAAAATGATTTTTTTAACGCGGTGTTTACCGGCGTGCTGACTTATGGCAGAAAGATCGTGTTCCGTTACGAGGAATACGGCATGGAGCAGTGCCTGGAGCTGTCGAACAGCAGTATGAAGTACGGGCAGTCCGGGGCATACCAGGCGTTTTTGACTTATCAGGGGCTGGATGACGAGACGAAGGAAAAGATTGACAGCCGCACAAGGGCCAGGATGGATGAAGAAGACGATGCGCAGCTGTTACAGACCGTGGAAACGCTGGAAGCACAGATGCCGAAAAAGATCCAGGGGTATCTTGGCATTTATGATGAATTGGACCCGGTGCATGAGGAAATAGAAGCTTTTTATAAGGACTTTATGAAAACGCTGCATCATTTCCGCATGAATCTGTAATTTTGCAGGAATATTCATATGCAGGAAACGTAAGAAGAGCAGAAGCAGGGGTATTCATATGCAGGAAATGTAAGAAAGGCAGAAGCAGGGATATTCATATGCAGGAAACGTAAGAAAGGCAGGAGCAGAGATTTTCATATGCAGGAAACAAAAGATAGCCGGAGGCTGATACTGCTGCAAAACGGCAGGCAGCTATTAAGCCGGTGTATAGACAGGCTGAATGAAAACCAGCGCGGGGAAACCGGCGGGAATACGGCGCTGCATCCGACCGTTCTTGTGATGCTGGGCGAAAAATGCGCGGCCCGTGTGTTGGATGTGAAACGTGTGCTGGATGACAACTGGAAAAACGCGCGTTATTTGCAATATCTCCAGGTAGTGCAGACGCAAAGCGGTTTCAAGTGCTACTCCCTGCCGCAGGAGGAACCGGGAAGCGTTCCGGCCTGGGAGGAGACAGGCAAGGATTGGGAAGAGACGCTTGGCGATACCATGGTAAGCATGCTGGAGGCGGAGGAGAAGATTTTTTCCGACCGCACGACGGTTAAGATGGAATATATGCTGGACGCGACACAGGAAGACAGCATTGCATATTATGAGCTGTACCGCAGCACCGTAAATCCGTTGCTGGCAGATGAGTTAAAGACATTATATCTGATGCTGGACCAGCGTCCGGGGGCCGGGCGCGTAGATGCCTCCCAGCGGCTGCTTTCCTATATGACACAGCAAAATGCGACGGTGCAGGTTGCAGGAACGGTCTGGCTGTTAAGTAATTATTTGCAGTCGGGGCAGATGCTGGGCGAGGGCAGGATCTGGCAGAATTACCGGCTGGCTGCGGACCTGATGCTGCTAGGGGGCAGCCGCAGGAAGGCGCAGGGGGATGTACAGCGGCTGTTTCACGGCTTTAAGACCGTATCCTATGCGCTTGTGACAAAGCCTGTGGAGGAGATTGCGGCGGTATCGCTGCAGACCTTGATCCGCGAACTGTATGAAATGGAGTACAAACGCCTGTACCGGGAGCTTCCTGCCAGTGAGTTCGCCAAAAAGCTGCAGATGGACCGATATCATGGGTTTTTATTTCTGGAAGAATGGTTCCGCAAAAAGGTCAGCGCCCGTTTTCCGAATGAAACGGACTGGCAGTATCTGCCGTTTCGCTCCGTGCAGGCACACCGGGAGTTTTTAAAGCATGACCGCATGACTTTGGAAACGGCGGACGAGCATACGTTCGGCGCGGCGTCGGCATTTTTGGATCATGGTTATGCGCAGCCGGTTCGGAAATTCCTTTCGGATGAGACGGAAATGGCTTGGTGCAGGGAGCAGATCCGTGCGTTATTAGCCGGGCAGTTTTCCTATTTTGAGCTGTTATATGTGAAAGAACATCTGGACGAGGTGCAGGGGATCGTGGCTGCAGAGTACCAGTTTGCGGGATTTAAACCGAAAGAGCCTGCCTGCAGGCGGCTGCATCTGCTGGGCGTGCAGGAGGCCAGAAAGATTTATTACCGGAAGATGAAGCAGGTTATCGCGCAGGAGCTGGAGCATCTGGCGGGGCAGGCACAGCGGTTTTTGAAATTGTACGAAGAGTGCAAAAAGGAAATTCACAAAGAATGCATGGTGACGGCAGAAGAGCAGGAATCGGTCGGGAAATATTACGGCGGCGTTGTGACAGAATATCTGCTGCGCCGCCAGCCGGTGCAGGAGCAGGTATCTGCGTTTCCGCGCCTGTTTTGCGCGGAGTACGGAAAGGAAGAGCTGTTAGGGGCGGTATGGGAGATATTTGCAGACCTGGCAGAAGAGCCCGTGTTCGGATATAATTTTGAACAGGAGCTGGACGGGCGGATGGACGGCATGGACGAGGTGCAAAGACATGTATTCGTGGAAAAAGAGCTGCACAAAAGGCTGGAAGGCAGCAGGCGGCTGAAAAACCGGATCGAGATCCCGCTGGCGCAGGCCGGGCGCTATTATCTGGTCAATGCGGGGGCGGCGTATGCGAAGGCATTAAAGCGGTCGGAGGGCGGCGGATATGTGCTGTTTGACTTAAGCCGGACGGACTGTATTGAGCAGCTGGAGATTTATGATATTTTAAAACCGCAGCAGCTGCGGCTTTCGGATGTGAGGGAAGGCATATGATCATAGAAAACGTACACCCGGATTACCAGATCCGGAATCTGACCTGCAAAAAAGAGGCAGGCTGTTACCGGCTGAGCTGGAGGTATAAAGAGGCTTCGGATTTCCTGGTCTTTTTTTATGACAGCCGGTGGGCATTCAAGGTCTGGGATGTGCCGAAGCAAATGCAGGCGGCGGGGCTAAAGGACGCACAGCTTGCAGCCAGCGCCAAAAAGCTGCAGGCAGCGGGAAATGGCTGGGAGAGCTTTCAAGCAGCGTATCTTTCAAAAAACGATTTTGTCCGTGACGCAAAGAGCTTCCTCCTCCCGGTTTCACAGCTGCCAAAAGACAGGCCTTACGGCATCTGTGTATACGCCTGCAAATCCGACCGGGATACAGGACAGATCCGTTTGTATCCGATGGATACCGAAGAAAATACGTGCTTTCTTCCGGTAAAAATAAAGCCGGAAATCCGTTATCAGCGTAAGCTTTTTTCCAAAAGCCGCTACTGCATCCTGCGCCTGCCGCGGATTGCAGACTACCGGGACGGGGCGCTGCTGTATCATGTGGACGGGGCATCCGCCGATGTGCCGCTGCCGCAGTCGTGTATGGGCAAAGAACTGGTAATTGCAGTTCCAAAGCTGGCAAACGTCAGCATTAAGATCCGGGAAGAAGATAAAAAATACTATAAGAAAGGGTGAACCCGCAATGGGAAATCAGATGGAAGACTGTAAATGTCCCTTTTGCTTTAAAAAATTCAGCCCCCAGAAGGCGGCGTTTAAATCCATGACCGTATTTACGGAACAGGATTTTGCCGCAGGCATGGACGAGGACGAGCTGGAACAAAAAAAGCGGTATGCGCAGCAGCCGGATGCGGTATACCAGGAATTTTGGAGCAGGTATCCCGAAAGCGAGCCGGAAAATGCATACCGGGATTATCCGGTCATTGACAATTTAAGCGACCAGTATATGCATGGGACACAGGAAAAGGACACGAGCGGATTTATCAACCGCGTAACCGATGAATTTGGCGCGGTATCCAAGGTACGCATCTGTCCGTACTGCCATAACGTCCTGCCGTTTGAATTTGGCAAATACCCGGTCAAATACATATCCATGGTCGGCATTACAAGCTCCGGCAAGACCGTCTACCTGTCACAGTTGCTGCACCAGATCGAGGTGTTTTTTGTAAAAGCGGGCCTTACCGTCGTCGGCACCTATGATGAAGTAGAGCTGTTTTTAGAAAACCATAAAATCCTAAAGCACATCCCGCTGCCGCGCGGAAATGCCGCAGACGGACTGATGCCCCCGCTGGCGCTGAATGTCAAATGCAACGACTCGCAGCAGATCTATACGCTTGTGTTTTACGATATCGCCGGAGAAAACTGCGTCCGCCCGGAGCAGATGGAAAAATACGGCCCGTTTATCCGCAACTCAGACGGAATCATCCTGATTATCGATCCGGACCAGTTTTTAGGCAATTTTGCAAAAGAGGATACAAAGGAACGGGAAGTACACAGCCCGGACAAAGTGATTGCGGCTATGTGGAACGCATTTGTGACAGCAGAGAACGCAGCCGGAAAAAGCAGCATTCCGCTGGCGGTTACGCTGTCGAAAAGCGATACACAGACAAATGTGCTGGATTACAAGTCCAGCCTGTTTTCGAATATCAGCTATGAGAATTATGAAGACCATAAGATTCCGCTGAAGGATTTCGCCGCTACCGATATGGAAGTACGCCGCCTGCTGGCACAGCTGAGCCGGGATAAGACGGAGATTTTATGCAATAAATTAAACGAGTGCTTTCCGGTCCATTCTTTTTTTGCGGTATCTGCTTTGAATACGGAGCCGAAAGAACAAAAAGGGGATGCGGCCGGGGACTGTTATATGCTGGACGAGGAGCCGGAAACGATCCGGGTGGAGGAGCCGGTTTTTTGGATTTTGTATAAGATGGGGATTCTTCGGGTGAAAGAGGCAGAGAAGAAGAAAAAGAAGGGCGGGTTGCTGCGGAGGTTGTTGGAATAGGCTGGGCCGGGGGAGTGGCGTTGCGGACGCCGGGTGAGGGGGAAAGGGCCTGGCTTCCTGCTCCTGTTCCAGAATGTTAAGAATCCCTAGGCATTCTGCAT
>CANOET010000141.1 GCA_947564835.1 uncultured Eubacterium sp.
TTCACCGCAGCGTTGCCCCAGTCCGCCCAAGGTGTGTCTCCCGGCGCGTCCCCTGCCCACAGCCCGCAGAGTCGTCCGCTTAGCCACATCCCCACAGCCGTCCGCTTAGCCACATCCCCACAGCCCCCAGAATCGTCCGCTTAGCCACATCCCCACAGCCCCCAAAACCATCCGCTTAGCCACAATCAGAAAAATCTCTTCCTCAGCCACCACAGCCTCAGAAGAGATTTTCCGCAATCAGCAAACTTCCCGCTTATTTCTTATTATTATCCATCTTACTGTCCTTCTTCGTATCAGATCCCGTATCCGTACCCCGGTCCTTCTTGTTATCATCAGTACCTGACTTATGATCTTTGTTCGTCTTCCCTGCATCTGTCCCAGTACCTGCCGTTCCGTTTCCGGTGCCTGTCACATCATTGCCAGTACCTGCGGTACCCGCCGCCGTTCCATTCGTGCCTGCAGTGCCAGTTCCTGTTGTTCCGTTCACACCTGTCGTGCCATTTGTGCCAGCCGTTCCATTCCCATTATCAGTACCTGCTGTACCATTCCCTTGATCGGTACCCGCTGTACCATTTCCATTATCAGTACCGGTCATATCATCCACGCCGTTTGTCACATCATTTCCGATGTCCTGCACACCATCGATTACATCATCACCCAGGTCTTCGGCGCCGTCAATCATATCGTCCACTGCATTTCCGCCGTTATCCGTACCATTTGTCACAGAATTGGTACGGTCAGAACCATTTTCCTGCGTATTGCTGTTGTGTTCATCCTTCGTTGTACCGCATCCGGCAACTACCGTCAGAGCCAGTGCTGTCAGAAGTCCTAACATTAATTTTTTCATACTGTTGTCTCCTTTTCACTTATGGTATCATCCTCCATACGCCGCATTTTCCGCATGCTTTTGTGCCGGTTGGTATCCGGGGCATGCAGATTTCCCGGCGCAGGGATTAAAACTATTGTTCCCGCATTTAAGCAGGCTATACATTATTTGCGCATCTTCGGCTGGAAAATCAATGAAGCCAGATAGCCGAGCACAAGCGCGCCGGACACTCCTACGGCGCAGGACGTAAATCCGCCCATAAATAACCCGATAAATCCATTCTGGTCAATGGCTTCCTTCATGCCTTTCCAAAGCAGATTTCCAAATCCGAGCAGCGGAACGCTTGCGCCTGCCCCGGCATATTCCATCAGCGGCTCATAAATACCGATCGCTCCAAGCACTGTCCCGGTGCAGACCAGTGTAACCATTATCCGGCCCGGAAGCATTTTCGTCTTTTCCATCAGGATCTGGGCAAGTGCGCAGATCAGTCCGCCTACCCAGAAAGCATTCAAATAATCCATACGGTGATCTCCTTTTAAAAAAATATCATACCCATTTCTGCCGCAGCCAGGATACAGCCGCATATCCGCATGCCCGCCGGCTGCTATCCGGCTCAGGCCGCATGCCCGCTGGCTGTTATCCGGCTCAGGCCGCATGCTCTATCACAACGCCATGCGCTGTTCCAGGTACATTTTGCCCTTCATTAAAGCTGACCTGCGAAAGCATCGCTCCGGTCGGCACAAACAGTACGCGTTTCAGGCTGCCGGACTCTACCTGCGGCAGAAAATGCGCACTCAGCGTTGTCGCTGAACAGCCGCAGCCGGATCCGCCGGACTGTGTCCCCTGTGTTTCTTTGTCAAAAATCTCAATGCCGCAGTCCGTATGGTTGCTGCTGATATCATATCCTTCATCCTTTACAAGCTTCCATAAAATCTCCTGCCCGACATACCCAAGGTCACCGGTAATAATCAGATCATAATCGGCAGGCGTGCGGCCGAAATCTTTAAAGTTCTGCACAATCAGCTTTGCCGCCGCCGGGGCCATGGCAGCTCCCATATTCATGGAATCCCGAATGCCGTAATCTGTAATGATTCCTGTTGTAATTCCGGTAATCCTGGCCTTGCCGCCGTCTTTTCCAAGCACAAACGCCCCGCTGCCTGTAACCGTCCAGGTCGCGGACAATGGCCGCTGGTTGGCGTATTCCACGGGAAACCGGAACTGCTTTTCTGCGCTGGCAAAATGGCTTGAGGTAATCGCCAGCACATGGTCCGCATAACCGGCAGCCACACACATCGCCCCTAGAGACAACGCCTCGCCGCAGGTCGAGCAAGCCCCATACAGGCCAAAGAGCGGAATTTCATAAGTCATCAGCCCAAACGATGTCGCAATCGTCTGTCCGAGCAGGTCTCCGGCAAAAATATACCGGATATCAGACGGCTGCAAGGACGCTTTGCCCATCGCAAGCGCTGCCGCTTCCTTTTGCATGGTGCTTTCGGATTCCTCCCAGCAATCCTCTCCAAACTTATCGCTGCTGCATACCATATCAAATAACTTCCCAAGCGGCCCTTCCCCCTCCTTCTTCCCTACGACGGATGCACTGCTTAAAATAAAAGGAGCCTCCGCAAACCGGAGGCTCTGACTTCCCATCTGCTGTGTCATACTGATTCTCCTTTTCGGTCTTTTTCTCAGTATTCCCGACAGTGAAAATATTATGTATGATTCTTTTTTATCCATTTTAAATGGAAATACCAGCGTCCAATCCAGCCATATATCCAGTCCACGCCCCGGGCCGCCGCATAAGACGCTGCAACAAACAGCACATACACCAGCAGCACATGGCGCACACTTAAAATGATCCTGGCCGTATCATAAAAATAATAAATCAAAAACGAATGCAGCAGCCACATATTCGTACTCTGCCTGCCCAGCCCCAGCAGCATTTTTTTCAGCATACCCATCCAGTCCGCAAGCACAGTTCCATAAATACACAAAAGCGGAACATAAAAAAGATCCAGCTCTGCCCCGGCTACAAACTGCCGCAGCATAAAAATCCCTGTCAAAACCACCGCAGCCGCAGCCGGATGCAGCAAACCGGACGCATCCAGCTGGCTGCGCAGGCGATCCAGCATACGGTGTTTCGCAAACACACACCCGCACCAGAAGCACGCAGCCCACGGCGCACTCTGGCAAATCAGCACCCGGTACAGCCAGCTGCCGCCCAGGGCCGGAAGATACTGCTCCGACAGCAAAGCCGGCAAGACATATGCCGACAGGATCTGATACAAGCACACCACCCACAAATTGATCCCAAAGGAATGATTCCCGATCAGCCTTATAATAACCGGAAACGTTGCCAGCACGACAAGATAACTGAAAAAAAACCACCATTCCCTGTTATAAGCAGACGAAATTCCAACCAGATTTGCAAAAAATTCTGACAGATGGAACTCATCAAACACATGGCAGACCGCAGTATCCGCACAATAATCCTGCGGTACCCCCCTCCGTACGATTTTAAGCAAAAATCCAATTGGCACAAACACAAAAAAGACTTTCCAATAAGACAGATACAGCCCGCGGATTTTTGCAAACCAATCTGACTTTTTCTGCTCATACCAAATATACGTCCCTAATCCGCCTAAAAACATAAATAACGACACACAGATCTTTCCATAACCCCCGATGAATCCTGCAAACTCCATACCGCGTGCCGTTACGGAGGTCATCGGCAGCCCGCTGGGCAGCCGGTCCGGAAACCCCCACAAATGATGTGCCAGCATCAGCAAAACGGCAAGCCCTTTCATACATTTTGTATCATCTTTTGTAAACTTATACCGATCCATTACCCCTATCTCCCCCTATCGCCAGCATCCGGCAGATCAGCCTCTTCAAATCCACTGCGGGTATCTTCCAGACAGCCAACCGCACGCCGCTGATTCTGATTCCGCGGCTCCCTGTATTTCGCATAACGACACTGCGCCTGCAGCGCCTGCAGCAATGCCAGCGCTTCATAAAAAAATGCACTTCCCCGTTCGCTTCCATCTTACATTATTTTGGGGATTGTTGCAACACAATATCAATTCTGTATCTCAGAATCAAAATTTTGCCATTTTGCGAAAGAAACCGTTTGTAAGAAACCTAAACGGCTCTTTTACAAGCGGTTCTTACTTTTTGTAAAAAATGTATAAATTCTCTGTAATAATTTGGTAAATCATCCATTGCATCCCCGACGGAAATTCGATATACTATAAGTATCTGCAAAAAAGTTGCTATACGATAACGCAAAAATTTCAAACAGAAAGGGGAACCAATGAAAAACGTGTTCAAAAAAATAACCTGTTTCCTGCTCGCCTTCCTGCTATTTGCAGGCACTGCGACAGCTGCTGCGCCAAACGTCCATGCCGCAGTTAAAAATATCGTAAAACCGGAAACCTGGGAAAACGCATCCGCAGGCGTTCCTGTTACCAAGGATTTTACCATTCCGTCTACCTGCGAGGTTCTGCTTCTGGTCGGCGTGCAGGCGCCAGCTTCTTTTACGATGATGCTCTTCAACAGTGAAGATATGGAAGTAGATTCCATCCGGATTACCGAATCAGACCCGTCATGGCTGACAGACAGCAGCGGAGTCTACGCAAACGGCTATACAAACATGTTTGATGCCGGAGACTATCACGTTTCCATCACCTTCGACAACGCTACTGCCTTCCAATTCGCAGTTGTGGCAGACGAGCCGGAAGCAACGATCAGCAACAGTGAGCTTACAATCACCGAAGGATTTACCAAAAATCTAAGTGTCAAAGACAATACCGGATCCGTCAAATGGAAATCCAGCAAACCGTCCATCGCGACCGTAGATAACGACGGCAAAGTAAATGCAAAAAAAGCCGGCAAATGCACAGTTACAGCCGCTGTAGACGGCAAAGAGCTCAAATGCACGGTCACCGTAAAAAGCAACAAATATGCCGCTTCCAAACTGACCAACAGCGAAATCCCTTACGGCAAAGCCAGCTGGGAGGCATACAGCGCCTCTTACAACGATAAGGGCGACCTGGTGATCAAATGCAGAATGGTGAACAACTGCGGACATTACGCAGAATATTTGAAAAATCTAAGCATTAAAGTAAAAACTGCGAAAGGATCGACAGCTGCTACTTATAAAGAAGCGAAAAGAAGCCTGTATGTAGCGGATCAGAGCGCCAAGAATTTCAGTATTACAATTCCAAAGTCCAAGTTAAAGATTAAAAAACCGATCGATTTAAGAAATGCTACAATTACGACAGATGGAAGCTATGGATATACATATTATACTTATAACTAAACGGCAGAGGTTCCGGCAGGGCGCTATGCGGAAATATCTGTATAATTATGATTGATGCCGGATGAATAGAAAAATAAAAAATGCTATGCAGGAAATTATTGACTGCATAGCATTTTTTATTTGGGGAAATCTGATTCCGGTCTGCAACCGATCTCTGCGGGCTGTGGGCCGGGGATGCGGCTGGCCAATCAGAACCCTTTGGGGATCAAAAAAATGTCATAAAATATCAAAAGCGCTTCTTTTCAGGCCCGCCAGGCTGGATATCACTTAAATTTATATGCCTGTCATAACATTTACTGCATCTGAGCCGCCACAGCAATCAAATCGTCAGCGCTAAGCCCAAGGTCCATACCGGACAGCATATATCCTTTTCCGTTTTCATTCCAGATAAGGCTTGTAGATACATTCTCTTCACGCTCTGAAGAGCCGAAGGAAATAAACAGTTCGCCTGCCGCTTCTCTGGCTTTTTCTTCCGGCGTGATTTCATAGCTCTCATCCGGTAAAAACAGATAGTCCGCCTGGTTGTAGTAATAAGTGATTCCGTTGGATTCGATAGCCTGCTTATGCTCCAGGTCACTGCCTGTAATCTGGTGAGGTTTTTCCTGTACACTGTACCAAAGCTGCTTATCATCCTTTTCATAAAGAACGCTGAGTTCGCGGAAACTGTCGATGACATGTTCTAAGTCTTCATCCATTGCATCCGTGTCTGCGACATTGGCGTTTGCAAAGGTAAAGCCGTTGTCCAGCGATTCTTTGGCATTTGTCTGAATGCCGGCCTGTTTTTCCAGCTTTGCTAACTCCGCGAAGTTGGAAATCTCGTTAAATTCAGATGAAGTGCTTGTAAAATAAAGGCCGGAATGCCTTACGGCTGCTACGCATACGGTGCCTGTCAGCATGCATGCTACGGCTGCTACAGCTGCGATTTTTTTCATATTCCGATTTTTCATATGGATAACCTCCTTTTTGTTCTGGCACGCCAGACGCGCGTCAATCTGCTGTTTCAAGTCGGTTGGCGGGTTAAAGGAGCGTGCCTGTGCATGAAGCGCTGCCCGGATTTGTTCCTGGTCAAAGTTACATCCACCCATATCTGTCCTCCTGTTCCAGTGTTGTGCTTAAAAGCGATTTCAGTTTTTTTCTTGCGGCAAACAGCCTGGATTTTACGGTCCCTTCCATACATTCCATCACGTTTGCGATTTCTTTGGTGCTAAGCCCGTTGTAATAATACAGGATGACCGCCGTCCGCTGACGGTATTCCAGCCTGCGCACCGCTTCTGTAATCGCCTGGTCCCGCTCATTCATGAGTATCTGTTCGGCGGGAGAATCTGCTGTGGAATGGTCGGCAAGTGTAAAGATCTGCTCATCCGGCTGCTCCATGGAGTGTTTTTTTGCAAGCTGCCATGCAGTGCGGTTTAAGATCCGGTACAGCCAGCAGCGGAACAGGCCGTCGTTTTTAAGCTCCTGACAGTGCAGGTACATTTTGATAAAAGTCTCCTGGGTCACGTCTTCCCCGTCGGCCCGGTTGCCAGTAACCATGCACGCGGTACGGTACAGACGGTCGTAGTATCTGGCATAAAGCTCGTCGAAGGCAGCCTTGTCTTTTTGCTTCATACGGCGGACCAGTTCGATTTCATTTGCGGCTTCCAAGTGTCTCCCTCCTTATTTTGTAGCTTTTCCTTACGGAAGCTTCCGCAGGCTGCAATTTTGCAAAATTGTCTTTTTTTGATGCATCTGTATATAAGAGCATGGAAGATGGAAAAAGGTTCATCTGTTGAGAAAAATTTTTTTGCGTGTGGAAAATAGCTTCCAGCGGGATTGTGAAATTGCCGCAGAGAGTGACCGGCGCGGCCCCCGGCCACAACCCGCAGAGTCGTCCGGTCAGCCACATCCCCTGGCCAATAAAGATCTATCGGGAAGCCAAAAACGCAACACAATCTCAAAAGTGTCTCTTTTCTGGTTCATCCAGGTTTGGTTAAGCTGTGAACGATAAAACTAACAGTTGCCACCATGTCTGCATTC
Organism: uncultured Eubacterium sp.; assembly: GCA_947564835.1. GTDB lineage: Bacteria > Bacillota > Clostridia > Lachnospirales > Lachnospiraceae > Eubacterium_J. The sequence continues at coordinate 7,161 of CANOET010000141.1, forward strand.
TGTTATAATTTAACAGAAAATATCAAACAAAGCCATTTCGAAGAAAGGGGTATTGATTTTATGAAAAAACGATTCTTTATGGCAGCTCTGGCGCTTGCGATAGCCGCTGCTTCCCTGACCGGGACCTGCATGTATGCTGGCCGTTTGTACACAGTCCAGGCGGAAACAAAGGCTGCAGCGAAAGCGGACATGCAGTCTGTGCAGCAGTTTGGATATGAGCTGCTGGAGCAGTATTTGTCGGAGAAAAATCCGGTCATGTCCCCGGCATCTGCATATGTGATGCTTGGTATGGTCGGAAACGGTGCGAAAGGGACGACGCTGAAAGAATTTCAAAAAGTATTGGGCACGGACATGGTATCTGCCGCGCAAAGCCTGATGGAAGCGCTGCCGCAGCAAAAAGACGGTACAACGCTTACGATTGCCAATTCTGCATGGATGGACGATGAATTTACGCCGAAGAAAAAATGGCTCCAGACGGCGCAAAAGCAGTTTCAGTCCGAAGTATTCCAGGAAAATCTGGATACGAACGCTGTAAAAAATAAGATTAACACCTGGGTCAGTGACCGCACCAATCATCTGATCCCAAAGCTGTTGGACAAAAAGCTGGACAAAGAGACAAGGCTTGCGCTGGTCAATGCGCTGTATTTTCATGCGGACTGGCAGCAGAAGTTCCATGCGGAAGGTACCGGGGAAGCGGATTTTCATCTGGATAACGGAAAAGTGAAAAAGGTGGATATGATGCATGCTACAATCCGTGAAGGCGCTTATTTCAAGGATGATGCATCCGAAGGCGTGGTGCTGCCGTATCAGGACAGCAATTATGCATTCGTGGCAGTAAAGCCGGCCAAAGAAGAGAGCATCCGGGACTGGTATGCGTCGTATTCTGCGGAAAAACTGGCTGCGTTAATTGACAGCAGGGAAGAAAAAACGGTAGAACTGGCATTGCCGAAGTTTGAGATGCGCTGCCGCATGACATTAAATGACAGCCTGAAAAAAATGGGGATCAAACGGGCATTTGATGAAAAGAAAGCGGATCTGTCGCTGCTTGGAAAATCCCAAAACGATGAAAATCTGTATCTGAGCTTTGTGCTGCAGGAAGCAGTGATTTCTGTCGCTGAAGAAGGAACGGAAGCCGCTGCCGCAACCATCGGAGCGATCGCTGCCGGGACAGCATTTATGCCGGATATACCGGTAGTACATTTTGACCGGTCCTTTTTGTATATGATTATGGATATGGAATCCGGGGCGCCTGTATTTATGGGTGTTGTAGACCAGCCTTAGGAAACGGGCCGTTTGGATGACAATTACAGGAACGGGGATACGCAATGGTTCAGTATAAGATCCAATGCCTGTCCGGCGAGGGCAGGGGTAAGACCATAACAGCTGCAGCAGGCGAAAACCTGCTTGCAGTTTTAAGGGAGCATCAGGTTTTGACGGAAGCTCCCTGCAGCGGAAAGGGAATCTGCGGAACATGCAGGGTGCAGGTGATTGTTCCGGCTGTGCCTGTAACCAGCGAGGACCGCAGATTTTTTACAGAACAAGAGCTTGCCGCGGGATATCGGCTGGCGTGCGGCATCCGCGTACAAGATCACGTTACAGTCCGGGTGCCGGACAGTCTGGGGGAAATTGTGTCGCTGGGCCTGGAAAGCCCGGACAAGCAGTCGGAAATGGCATTGCTGGGGCAGGAAAGTCAGCCGGAGGGGATATCGCTGGACCTGGAAAGCCCGGACAAGGCAGGGAAAATGCAGCAGAGGGAAACAGCAGCAGGATTATATGACCTGGCAGTTGACCTTGGAAGTACAACGCTTGCGGCAGCCCTGCTCGCTTTGGACGGAACCGTGATCGCACAGGCGTCAGCTGCCAATTCGCAGCGGGCATACGGCGCAGATGTGCTTTCACGTATCCAGGCATCCAATGAAGGGTATCAAAAACAGCTGCAGACTTGCATCTGCAGGGATCTGGAGCAGCTATTCCGGAAACTGGCCGTGAAACAGGGCGGCCCTTTCCAGGTACGCCGGATTGCGGTTGCGGGCAATACGGTGATGCTGCATCTGCTGCGCGGATATTCCTGCAAAACGCTTGGACAGGCCCCGTTTCAGCCGGTCCGGCTGGAATTGGAATGCCTGCGCGCAAAGGAGCTGTTTACAGAAGCGCCGCAGGTAAGTGACAGCATGGTATATTTGCTGCCGGGGATTTCAGCTTTTGTCGGCGCGGATATTACCGCCGGGCTATACAGCAGCGGATTCAGACAGCTGCCGTCCGGCCAGGCTGCATTTTTTGTAGATCTTGGAACAAACGGGGAGCTTGTTTTCGGCAGCCGGGATACACTGTTCACCACATCGACAGCCGCCGGGCCGGCGTTCGAAGGCGGCAGGCTAAGCTGCGGCGTTCCGGGGATTCCCGGCGCTATATCCAAGGTTTCTTATTATTGCCGCAGAGTCCGCATACAGACAATCGGGCAGAAAAAACCGTGCGGCATCTGCGGTTCAGGAGCGCTGGAAGCAGTAGCGGCATTGCTGAAAGAAGGGCTTATGGACGCGGACGGGCTGCTGGCGCCCCAGCTGTTTGAGACAGGCATGGAGCTTGCCAGGAGGGAAGACGGCAGCAGGATCTGTCTGACACAGGCGGATATTCGGGAGATCCAAATGGCAAAAGCAGCGATCCGGGCAGGGCTTGAGGTGCTGAAAAAAAGGTATGAAGAACAATACGGCCCGGCCGCAGTACACCGTGTTTATCTGGCCGGAGGATTTGGAAACTATCTTTCAGCAGATACAGCCATTGCAGTCGGACTGTTTCCGCCAGAGTGGAAGGAGCGGATTGTTCCCGCAGGAAATACGAGCCTGAAAGGGGCGGCTTTATTTTTGACGGATCCTTGCTGCGGGGAAGGAATGGAGGAGATACGCGGGAGGGCGCAGGGTGTGCGTCTGGAGAGCGATCCGGATTTTTATGATCTTTATGTAGAGCAGATGCGGTTTCCGGTTGGAGTTTCCTAATAGAAAAACAGCTATGCCTGCCGGATCTGGCAGGCATAGCTGTTTTTGATTTGCAGTTAAGCTGCGGGAATGGAGCATACGGGAATCGAACCCGTGGCCTTAACAATGCGAATGTTACGCGCT
>CANOET010000142.1 GCA_947564835.1 uncultured Eubacterium sp.
AGCCAGGGCGAACTAGGCGACGCGCCCGGACGGTGCCACTGTATAAATGCAGAATGCCTAGGGATTCTTAACATTCTGGAATAGGAGCCGGAAGCCAGGCCCTTTCCCCCTCATCCGGCGTCCGCATAGCCATTCAAAAACGCAACACAATGTCAATTCTGTCGCCTGGAATTAAAATTTTGCCATTTTGCGCAAAAAATCGTTTCTAAGTGCCTAAAGTCGCTGTAATGGTTTGGCGTTTCCGGAATCGGTATAGAGAGATTATTTTCTATTTTTGTTTTAATATATCCTTCCATTGCTTCATTAAGACTTTCATACAATAGTACTATTGCAGAAAAATGACAAGATGTTACAAGTGCGGTATTTTTAGTTGAAAGCATGAGAGATAGGATGCGTACAGCAGGAGATGTATTTTATAAAAACAACAGGCAGGAATATTGACAGGACCAAATGGAAAGCATATATTAGTATTAGCGATATATAATTCGCAGATGTGAAGGAATGTATGTATGGAAACTTCAAAATTTCTGTCTGCATGGGCAAAGAGCAGGACGATTATTACGAAAAATAAAATAGGAGAATATTATGGGAGTTTATAGCCATAAATAAACGATAAAAGAAAGGTAAGGTGGTGTTCATGGAAAAAATTCTTGATGTTGCCCAATATATTTATGATGAATACAAGCGGCAGTCGGGAGAAAACATCGATGAAATGAAGCTGCATAAACTGCTTTATTTTACGCAGCGGGAAAGCCTTGCAATTACAAATGAGCCATTATTTGTGGAGAATTTTGAAGGTTGGAAATATGGACCTGTGTCGAAAGAAGTACGCATGCATTATGCGGATGATGGTATGCATTATGAAGATAAAAAGCCTCTTTCTGCAGAAGGGGCATATATTGCAAAAAATGTAATACTCCAGTATGGCGCTTTGGCTTCATGGAAATTGAGTCAGCTTTCCCATAATGAGTTATCATGGAAAAAATCCCGCAGGGGGCTTGCAGAAGAGGAAAACGGGAACGTATTGCTTTTAATGGATGATATCAGAACGGACGCGGAAAAGGTCAGGCCGTATGATACAGTGTATGATATGTATTATGATGAATTTGAGGATGCAGAGGTGGCCCAATGATAGGAAAGATGTATTGGGCTATTTTCAAATTTTATAATATTTCGAAACATAGAATGGCATTTAAGAAGCGTCCAGTGCTTATTATAGGAGAAGCTGACCAGAAAGATTATGTTATACTACCTGTTTCAAGGGTCACTAAGAAAGAACATCTGGATATGAACTATGATTTTGAAATGCAAAGCAAGGATTATCCTTCATTATCGTTAAAAGCTACGTCTTATGTACGCACTCATAAGCAGGCTGTTGTGAATAATGGGGATCTTGCAGATTGCATTGCCGATTTTATAGAGGAATACCCAGATGCATACATATCAGTAATAGCTTTAGTGGAAGAGTTTCAAAAGGAATTAATTAACAGGGCCCTTTAATACTGAAAATGCGGTGGAAATGAATATGCCAAAGGGCTTAAAAATACTGTGATCCCAAGGGAAAGAAAGGGTGAAAAGAGGTTGAGCAAAAAGTTTCGGAAGGATACTGTAGAATTTCAGGCAGACCAAAGAAAGCCGTATACCCGGCATAGAAAATCTATCGTCTGGTCTGTGGGTTTTCTGCTGATTCTGCTGTCTGGTATCGGCGGAATGTTTTATGTTACTTCCAAAAAAAATATGAAGGATGATACAGCGCTGGCATCTGGCAATTCCGTGAAAGAAGCGTCAGTTCCGGCAGAAACAGAAGAATGGCTGGATGTGCTGAAACAGATACCCAAGGAGGAGTATCTGTCAGCCGTATCTTATGATGATAACCGTACCGCCGGTTACCATAAGGATCATGTTGTCCTGCTTGCTAAAAACCAGGACGCTGATATGCGGTTATACGGTTATGAGACGCAGAGTCAAGCACGCGGCCTGATCGCTGATTATCAGGGAACCTGGTCTTATTTTGATCTTTTCTGGGATAGCTGGCGTTTTGCGCCTGTGCTTTACCAGGGAGATTTTGACGGGGATCTGGAAGAGGAAATCGCCATGGTCGCTCCAGGCGGATACGGAACCGGAGTTTCGGTCGAAAAATTGGGGATCTTTGAGGCTGCTGCGGATCATACCCTTACATATACCGAAGCGGACGTGATGTCGCCGGCCTGGATGGAGCAGCAGTTGGGGCCGTTTATTGATTTTGACCGAAAGGAAGGAAAAGTGCGGATTCGCAAGAGCGGTGGTGTGCATGAGATTGATCTGACGGCGTCTGCAGAGTATGAACAGGAAAAGGATCAGATCCGTGTGGTGTATGATACGTGGGTTTCTTTTCAGGTGCAGGGAGACGACATTAAAATGCTGGTCAAAGTGTTTGGATGTGCGAATGCTTCCTTATGTTACTTGTCAGATGTTGACGATACACCCGTGGCATTTGATCTGTTGTACCAGGATCAGGCGTTTTCTGTTAATATATCGTAGGACGGGCTTAGGTATGCGGATGTATCTGCCAATCTGCTCTTGCAGTACTAGTGCTCCATTGTGCAATTAACGGTGAATCCAGCACCTGCCTTTTGCGCCAGCACTGCGTTGTGCGGAGAATTTGAGGAATCATTCTCCGCATTGTTTATATGTAACAGCATGTTTGTAATCTGGTTAAGGGGCTTTGTTCACAATAGTTCCGTCTTCTAAAAACGTTGTATTTTCTGACAAGTCTTCCATATAACGGTAGAAATCCCGGCTCGATGCGGCATCGGTTACCAGAGAAGTGCAGGAAAGCGCTGCTTTTGCCGGAAGCATCTGCCATTGTGTGTCCAGGTCAGCTGTCAGGGTCAATTTAGCGACAGCAGTCTGATCGATATTTTGATAAAAAATAAAATTTCCAAGACTGTAAAAAACTGGTTTTCCTTTGTAAAATTCTACACCCTGCAGCACATGCGGATGTGCGCCGATGACAGCGTCAGCCCCAGCGTCGATCAGCGCATGTGCCAGGGATCTTTGATATTCTTCGGGCGTTGTATTGCGTTCAATCCCCCAATGGACATATACGCATAAAAAGTCACATGCTGTACGCGCGTTTTCTACGGCGTCTAAAAGCCGTGACGGGTCGTAGGCAGAAAAGACGCCGGGCTGTGCGTTTTCGACATTCCATGACACTGTCGGGAAGACGCGGGATGCGGCAAGAAAACCGAACGTATGCCCGTTTGCTTTTTTACGGATCAGTTTTGCTGCGCGTTTCAGTGAATTTCCAGCTCCTGCGTATGCGATGCCTGCTTCGTCCAGTGTATGGAAGGTATCAGTAAGCGCATCTGTACCGTAGTCCAGCACATGATTGTTCGCAAGTGTCACCAGGTCAATGCCAGCTTTTGACAGAATCTGCACGTAAGAGGGATCCACCCGGAAGGTGAATTGTTTATCGGTAGCCTGTGTGCCGCGTGTACTGAATGCAAATTCATGGTTGGCGATTGCAAGATCCGCCTGTTTGAGTTCTTTTTTGAGCTCTTTGGATAAGACCCCTTGGATGCCGGACTGCTGGTAAGCGGCGAGGACGTAGTCGCTCAGATAGATATCTCCGGCAAATACGAGCGTAGTATCCGGCGCTGCCGTCTGATGGGCAGCAGATGAGCCGGCGCTGCTGTCAGTTTTTGGCGTTTCCTGCCTGTCAGCGGCTGAGCCGGAACTGGTGTCGGTTTTGGGTATCTCGTGGCTGTCAGCGGGTGGGCTGGAGCTGGTGTTTGTTTTTGCAGTTTTCTGTTTGGCTGAAAGCTGAGCCGCCGTTTGCAGCCCGGTATCTTTTTGGTCTGTACGGATGATCTGCACAAGGCAGACCAAAAGGATGCCAAGCAGAAAAAAAGATACAATCAGTACACTTTTGATAAAAGAATCCCGAATGTTCCTTTTCTTTTGCTTCTTTATTTGCGTATGCTTGTTTACCCGTGTATGCTTTCTTATTTGCGTATGCTTGTTTATCTTTGTATGCTTGCTTTTCTGCGTATGCTTTTTTTCCAAAATATTCGCAATCCTCCTTTGTTTTTTCGAAACTTGTATTTTTTTGGAACGAATCCCGGACTGATTATACGACAGTTCCAGCAAATGGGCAAGTGTTCGTCAAAATTATCCCCTATTTTTCAAAACAAACGGTTTTTTTCATATTATTTTAGAAAAGTCATAACGAACTATGTACATAGGGAGAAGGTTTAGGCCATAATAAAAACGTAAAATATTGTAAAAAAAGTGAAAATTGCAGAGTTAACGACAAATTTCGACATTTTCAATGTGACTGTTTCTTTATGATAGGAGAACAGGAGAAATCTGCCTTTTTCTCAAAAATCTGTAGTTTTCACAAAGTTACTGACGATTTTAGGAGGTTAAACTAATGGCTCAATTAAATGTAGCGATTGCAGATGATAATGAAAAAATGGTACAGCTTTTAGGGGATATCGTTAAAAGCGATAAAGAGCTGAACGTGGTCGGTGTTGCAAAGGACGGCGTGGAAGCTTGTGAGATGATCCGTACAAAAGAACCAGATATTGTACTGTTGGACATTGTAATGCCGAAGCTGGATGGACTTGGCGTGCTGACAAAGATCAATAATGACCGTTCGCTCAAAAAACATCCGGCGTTTATCATGATCAGCGCGATCGGGCAGGAGAAGATTACAGAAGATGCGTTTAGTCTGGGTGCGGATTATTACATTATGAAACCATTCGACAACGAAATGGTCATTAATCAGATCAAGCTGATCCGCGACCGCAGCATGAAAAAGGGAAACGAACCAAGGAAGACAAACGCATATGAAAAATACCAGGAACCGGTGGAGCGGGACCTGGAGGCAGACGTTACAAGCATTATCCACGAGATCGGCGTTCCGGCGCATATCAAAGGATATCAGTATCTGCGGGAAGCGATTATGATGTCCGTAAATGATATTGAGATGTTAAATTCTATTACCAAAATCTTGTATCCGACCATTGCCAAGCAGTTCCAGACAACACCAAGCAGGGTAGAGCGAGCCATCCGCCATGCGATTGAGGTAGCCTGGTCGAGAGGCAAAATGGATACGATCGATGAATTGTTCGGCTATACGATTAACAATGGAAAAGGAAAACCGACAAATTCGGAATTTATTGCGCTGATTGCAGACAAAATCAGGTTGGAATACCGTACGAAATAGAGTATAATATCCGTAAAGGCAGCTATGCCATATTATACCTTTCGGAGGAATTTTCATGAAAAAAATATTATTTGTAACATCTGAGGCGGTACCTTTTATTAAGACGGGCGGCCTTGCGGATGTAGCAGGTTCACTGCCGCAGTATTTTGACCGTTCCAAATATGACGTACGCATTATTCTGCCGAAATATGTCTGTATGAGTGAAGAACGAAAAGCGCAGATGCGGTTTTGTTCCCGTTTTTATGTCAGGCTCAGCTGGCGGAGCCAGTATGTGGGCATTCTGGAAACGAAAGTGGAGGGGATTACTTATTATTTTATTGACAACGAGTATTATTTTGCAGGAGCAAAGCCTTACAACAATATTTATGAAGATGTAGAAAAATTTGCCTATTTTTCAAAAGCCGTGCTGGAAGCGCTTCCGGTGATCGGATTTTGCCCGGATATCCTGCACTGCCATGACTGGCAGACCGGGCTGATACCAGTCTATCTGAAAAATGAGTACCAGAAAAAAGGGCATCCGGAGGAAGCGTTTTATCAGGATATCCGTACCGTCTTTACCATCCATAACCTGCAGTTCCAGGGGCGCTGGATGATACAGGCGGTCAAAGACATTACGGGCCTGCCGGAATATCTTTTTACGGCGGACAAGCTGGAAGCATACGGAGAGGCGAATTACCTGAAAGGCGGTGTGGTATATTCAGATATCATTACAACGGTAAGTAAGACCTATGCCTGCGAGATCACGACCCCGGGCGGCGGAGAAGGGCTGGACGGCCTGATGCGGGCAAGGCAGAAAGATCTCTACGGGATTATGAACGGTCTGGATTACGAGGTATTTAACCCGCAGACAGATACGTATATTTGTGAAAATTACGGGATCAGCAGCCGGGCCGCCGGTAAATCCGCCAATAAACGCATGCTTCAGCAGCAGCTTGGATTCCCGGAGGATGGCGGGACGATGCTGCTTGGCATTGTCACACGCATGACCAATCAAAAAGGCATGGATCTGGTAGAAGCAATACTGGACGAGCTTTTGGCAGATGCGCGCATCCAGATCGTTGTACTTGGCACCGGACAGACGAATTTTGAAAATATGTTCCGGCATTATGCATGGAAATATGATGACAAGCTGTCAGCAAATATCTGTTATTCCGAAGAACTGGCGCACCAGATCTACGCCGGGTGTGACGCGTTTTTAATGCCGTCGCTGTTTGAGCCGTGCGGGCTTAGCCAGCTGATCAGCATGCGCTATGGGACAGTCCCGATTGTACGCGAGACAGGCGGCTTGAAGGATACCGTACAGGCTTATAACCAGTATGACCAGACCGGGACAGGCTTTAGTTTTTGTAATTTCCATGCAAGGGAAATGCTGTCCGCGCTGTATTATGCCATGGATATTTATTACAATCACAGGCCGGACTGGGATGCGATTGCACAAAGAGGCATGGAGCAGGATGTTTCATGGAGCCGTTCGGCTATCGAATATGAAAGGATCTATGATATGCTCTGACACAGGAAAGCTGGCATATCTATGGAAAAAAGGAAACGCTGCATAACGTTTGGCCACACCTTTAAGAACAGATGCTGAGCGCCTGCTGCGCCCGGGAGTAGTAATAGACCTGGTCGCTTAAAACCTCTTCCGCGGCAAGCTCTGTCCGGTTGATCTGGGCCACCATATCTGCAAGCTCTGCGGAATAAGCACGGTTGTCGGCAGGCAGCAGGATCATTTCGTGGATACTGCTCGGAAGGAGGAACAGGTCATGATCCAGCTTTTCCGAGATCGACTCCAACAGGCCCGGATAGAGCATACAGCCTGCACCGTAAAGCTTTTGGTTATTCGTCAGCACATACATCGGGCAGAAGGAGGCAGCATCCGCTTGATTCTGTCCGGATGCGGGCGCAGCATCGCCCATATCAGAAAGGATCGCGGTCATATTCCGGAAATCATACGGCAGGAGGAGAGGCGTTGTCTGACAAGCTTGTTCATACAGCTGTGAAACGGTGACCTGCCAAAGATCCAAATGATTTTTATGGATCAGAATAGTTGCGTTGCCGTTTTCCGTCAGATGCAGCAGACAATAAAAGACAATCGCAAGATCCAGATATCGGACATAAGGGACTGTTTCTAACAGTTCCTTATTTTTTTCATAATTGATCATCCGGTAGGCGATATGCCTGCGGATCAGTTCATAATCCGTAAAAAAATCTGCATCCATCGATTCCGCAGAGCAGTTTTGCTCATAAGTCCGTTGGATATCCCGGCAGATCGCATCAAAATCCGGAAATACAGACGGATTTTCATAGTAATAATTCAAAAAAACCGTCGGTGAAAGATTGCTGTTGGGGCTGGAAATAACGAGCCCGTCCAGTTTCAGCCCGTTATTTTTATGTATCGTCTGTATACGGAGCGCAGTATCAGGCCCAAGCAGCAGCTGCATCCGTTCCAGAATCGTATTTTTAAAAGTTTCGTAGTTCATTTTGTTCCTCCGTAAAGAATGATTGTGACGGCATCCTGCGTCTGCCAGCGGTTATGCGGGCTGTCTGGTACAGCTTACGGATCCTGCTGTCAGGCTAAGGGAAGCCGGAAGATTTGATATGGCAGCTCTGGAAGGGGATTGTTCAGGTGATTAGAGATGCCGGGATCGGATTTACGTAGATTTTTTCTGAAAAACGGGTTCCGCGGAGTGTCTGGGGTGCGGGCTGGCTCCGGATTGCGGGACAGGTACAAGACAGTAGGGATAGGTGTTGTCAGAAAGAAAATGTACGCAGAAATGACTGAATGACATTTGCATGGATTTACTGTATCATGATTTGGCGGAAAAAGCAAGTGTTTTTTGATTGCTTTTTTTGGTTATGCGGTCGCTGGATGAGGGGGATGTGGCTCACCGGACGACTCTGCGGGCTGGGGACCGGGGATGCGCCGGAAGACCAGCCAACATTTGAATTTAGTTCGTGTAAAACGATTCCTCTTCGTCCGGCTGGTTTTCGCTCGCTTTACATAAAACGTAAATCGCTTGGCGCAGACTCTTTACCAGTATACAGCATTTTGCTGAACCCCATTGCTTTATGGAACGACGGTTGCTGCGAAAAATTGTTCTACCTTGCTGTCTAACACCGGGCCTGCATCTTCATACCAGTCATAAGTAACGGTATTTCCATCTTCGGCCCACACTTGAGGACAATCTGTCTCCTGCCAGTCTACAGGGACGAAATGCTGCTTTTGCTCAGATGCCACCAGCATCATCTGATGCAGTTCTTCTATTTGTTCCGGTGAGAGGATACCTGGTTTTACCGAGATAAAAAGAGGGGTTCCGCTTTTTGCAAGCAAATCTGCCCATTGCTTGTTTTTTTCCCATGGAACCGGCCCCATTACCCCTACGCAATCCGCGTCGATATGGAAAAACGTCCCATGCTGCGGAAGACGGAACGCCAGGGTATTGATTCCCATACGTCTTGTCCGTTCCCAAAGGCGGCCGCTCGTATCATCCGCTGTGCGGTTCAAATGCATCAGTCCGGCGCCCAGATGGCCGATTGTGTTGCAGCCGATCACGATAGTATCATGCTGCTTTGCCACCTGATAGATTTCCTCGTAAAGCCGCTTTACGACCTGGGCTGAGGTCATCCCCCTGTCATAAAAATGCCAGCCGTCCATATTTGCCAGCTGATTCGCCTCAAACCCCCATTTTCCGAACAGGTCATAAGTTGAAAAATCATGCTTGATCAGCGTATACCCCCAGGCACAGATCCGTTCCACATCCCTGCGGATATATGAAAGCGCATCTGGATGTGACGGGTCCAGGCAGCCGTTGTGCGGAATCCTCCATTCTTCCCGGATTTCTTCGTCTTTGTTAAGCAGCAGGCGCACCCAGATCCCCGGCCGCACCCCTTTTTTCACAAGCTGCTGTGCAAGGTTTTTCATATCCGGGAATTTTTCATTGCTTTTTTTCCATGGGCCGCCATTATAACCGTTCAGCTCATGGCACTCCTGCCAGCAGTCATCAATCACCATAAACGGCCGGTTCGAAGCGCCCTGTGTCAGCTTTAACACATAATCCGTATCGGAAAGGATCTCCTGCTGCGAACTGTCCCCATAAGCATAATACCAGTTATTGCTCCCGTATACCGGAAACTCCGGCAAAACCGGATCCGGACACATCCGCCTGCAAAATTCCTGTGCCGCCGCAAATGTATTCTGCGGATCTGTTTCCATACATACGACCTGTGCCGCACGTATTGTTTTTCCCTGCAGCATAACACCCATTCCGCCGCAACGGACATCCAGAAACAAAGTGACCCCCTTCGTATCCGCCTGCCAATAGCACATCGCATCCGGCCTTGTCTTCACACCAAAACAAACCGTTTTTTCCGGCCCGGCTGCAAGAAAATACCATGGCATAAACCTGCTCGCACTCATCCCTTTCCATCCCAGTTCCCCATAAGAACGTTCCCAGGCATCCGTCAAAAAACGCGAACCTTTTGCGATCTTATAATTCCACCTTAGCTTCACACAGCGGAGGGCCTCCTGCGATGTTAAAAAGATCTCTTCGCAGTCATCCGCTGCCCCAAATTCCACCTTTGTTTTTCCTTCTTCAACCAGCTGTTTTTGCCCGGATGATACATATGACTGTTCCTCTGTCTCAATCGTGACATAGTCAGGTATCCCTAATTGAAAACTGTAATATGTCTGATTCATATCCTTTCTTTCCCCTTTCCTTTGCTTGGATCACTGGTAGTGATTTGTATTTTATGGAAGGCTTGTTTTTATGTATACTTCCACACATAACATAGTATAACATAGGAATGGGAACGGAAGCAATTATAATAAATCCTGCGATGCAGGAAAAAACTCAAACAACCCATAGTACTTAAGAATGATCTTGAAAACGATTTCTTGCGAAAAAAATTGACTTTTTACGGTATTTTTTTGGCTATGCGGACGCTGGATGAGGGGGAAAGGGCCTGGCTTCCTGCTCCTATTCCAGAATGTTAAGAATCCCTAGGCATTCTGCATTTA
>CANOET010000143.1 GCA_947564835.1 uncultured Eubacterium sp.
TGTGTCTCCCGGCGCGTCCCCTGGCCACAGCCCGCAGAGTCGTCCGGTTAGCCATATCCCCTGGCCAATCAACATCTATTGGGAAGCCAAAAACGCAACACAATGTCAAAAGTGTTTCTTTTCTGGTTCATCCAGGTTAGGAAATCCCTCATAATTACAGCACCATGTTAATCCCGCTTCTCTTCGGACTGATCCAGGCTGGAATCCTTTACATCTCCCAGCTTAGCCAGTGCTTTCAGCGTCTCTTCTATATTCTCCTTATGCCAGTTTTTATACCCTCCGGCGTACTGGGTAGCAAAAAGGCCGGACATACGCCAGTCGCTCAGCGCCTTTTGCTGGGTGCTCAGCTGGATCGTATCTTCTTTCGTGTGGATGGTAATCACGGTATTGAACATGTCATCCGTCAGCTCCACCGACTCAATATCTCTATAAGGAAGCACCAGGGACACTTCCTTTTTTAGATAGGTCCACATTTTGTCAAAGGGAAGGAGGATCAGCTCAGTTTTACACATTTGAAGAACGCATAATTCACACTCTATGATCGATTTGAAAAATGATACGACCTTATCGCTAAGATTACCAGGATTGGGTTTGACGATGATACAGCGGTCTTCCAGCGGCTGATAACCTGCCTGCCGTGCGTATTCCATAATTTTTTTCTCGTTTGCCATGATAAGTACCTCCTAAGTTATTTCCATAATTTAAGCATTTTCCGGCCTTTGGCCAGGAAAAGCGTCTGTTTGTAAATAGAAGACTACCACAACGAGATTCTGATGTGGGCAAATTCTCCTAAACGGTACAAATCGTTCCTAAACGGCAGACATAAACAGTCTGTTTCGCTGCTTGTAGAAAATGCGCTGCCATGATATAATCAAGGGCAGAAAGCACTGTCGTTACTGTTCACACCTTGTTCAAGCACTTGCTGCTTGGACAAGGCCAAAGAATGTGGCCTGCCAAGCACTGTCATTTTGTTTGACAATCCTTGACTGTGAGGTTTTACCCTATGATACTGCTCCGATTAGATGACAAGGTTATTAACAGCCTGAGCCGCCCCGAACTGAATATTTTAAAATATGCTTATGAAAATACCGAATCGCTGCTGAACATGAATATCCGGGAATTTTCCCGCCAGGTTGCCTATTCGCCCGCAACGGTTTTGCGTTTTTGCAAAAAGCTGGGGTATTCCGGATATGCAGAGTTTAAATATGCCCTGCGCGCGGAGCTGCGGGAACGCGGGGCTGAAGAAGCCCCTGCGGACAGCGGGCAGGCGTTTACTGCCAGAATGTCTATGGATACGATACGCTCCAATCTGGAAGCAACCGCAAAGCTTGTGCGTGAGGAACAGCTGAACCAGGTTTTTCAATACTTTGACAGCGGATGCCCTATTTTTTTATGGTCGCCGGGCGGGCTGACTTCCGTAGCGGTGGAATATTTCGAAAAGCTGCTGCTTTCCATCGGCCGCCAGGAGGTTTATTTTATTGAATCTGTAAAGATGTTCCAGCATATCCTAAGCGGGTGCTCCCGGAACTCGCTGCTTATTCTGATCAGTACTTCCGGAAAATATCCGCCGACCATCCGGCTTAGCAAGATTGCGCAGGCAAACGGTATTCCGGTTTTGTCAGTGACGCCTTATACAAGTAATGAGGTGTCTGAGCTTTCCGATGTTAATTTCCGTTTTTTTACGGATCAGCGGGAAAATCTGGGCGCGGAATTTACTTCCAGGCTTCCGGTCTTTTTTGTGATTAATACCATTATCCAGTGTTATCTGCGGTACCGTTCAGAAGCCGCGGACGGCCAGGCAGACACAGCGGATACCTGCGGCCTGCCTGGCCGAAAGGAGACAGACATGCTGCCCCTGTTTGAATGCGCCCGCCAGCTCAGTCTGACGGAGACAGAAAAAAATATGCTTGCCTGGTTTGAATCCCATGAATCAGCTGCCCTTCATATGAATCTGAGTGACCTGTGCGCGGTGCTCTATACCTCCAATGCAACGATCGTACGGTTTTGCCAGAAGCTGGGCCTGAGCGGCTATCATGATTTTAAATATCAGCTGCGCAGTGAATTGAGGCAGCGCCGGGAGGCTGTATTTTACCCGGATGCATATATCAGCCAGACGGTTGCGCAGCTGGAAGATACCATTACTTCGCTGGAACTGCGCCGGCTGGAAGAAATCGCGGGGCTTTTGACCAGCGGACGGCCGCTGTACATATACGGGACGAACCTTAGTACGCTTCCGGCGCGTTATCTGCAGATTGTGCTGCATTCGCTGGATTATCCGTCCGTTTTGATCGAATGGGAGCCGCTGCTTAACGGGCTGGTCGGGAATATCCGCAGCGATGCCGTTTTGCTGGTGATTACGGCAAGCGGCTGCGGGGAACGTTACCTGCAGACGTTCCGGCTGGCCAGGGAACGGAATCTGACTACGGTGCTGCTGACCAGCGAACGCAGTTCCCCGCTGATCCCTTACAGCACGATCGTAGTCTGCACCAATGACCGGAAACAAGAATTTCAGCAGATTGATATCAATCCCCGCATTGGGTTTTTGCTTGTCATCCAGATTCTGATTGAGCTGATTGCGCCTGCCAGACCGTCTGACCAGCTTTGATTCACATCTTAGCCACTAATGTTTCGCCTGCCTTTGCGGGAATGCCGGTAAAAAATTGTGCCTCGTTTTCCTTTGTGCCTACTAAAATCAACATCACATCCGTGCAAAGCCCCTGGGCTTCTATGTATTTCCGGTCAAAGCGCAGGAGTGGCTCTCCGGTTTTCATCGGGCTGTCCTGCTGTTTCAGCAGTTTAAAGCCCTTTCCCTTCAAGGAAACCGTATCTACGCCGACATGGATTAACAGCTCCAGCCCCGTATCGCTTTGCAGCCCGATAGCATGCTTGTTGTCCTCTGAACAGAGGGTAACTGTGCCGTTGCACGGTGCGACAATGGTATCTTCCTCCGGGCGGATGACTACGCCGCCGCCCATCATGCAGGAAGCGAACGTTTCGTCTTTTGCCTCGCTCATCGGGAAGATTTTGCCGCTGACCGGAGCTTTTAGTTCTATCTGTTTGGCAGCCGTGTTTTTCGCTGTCTGCGTTTCTGCCGCGCTGCTTTCCGACGCTGCGGGCTGTCTGGCTGCAAAAGCTTCCGCTGCCTGCCGTCCGGCTTTGAGGCATTCCCGTACATTTGCTGCAATGCCTTCTACTTTCGGGCCATAGACGACCTGAATGTGTTTTTCGCTCGGACGGATAAAGCCTGAAGAACCTGTTTTTTTCAGGACGTCTTCTTTTACTTTGGCAGGATCGACCAGATCTACACGCAGGCGTGTCAGGCAGTTATTGACCTCGACAATATTATCAAAGCCGCCGAGGCCTTCAATGATGCGGTAAGATTTCGCTTTTTGCTGGTCGTCCATACTAAGGCCGGACGCCGTATCCTCGTCATCTTCTTCCGCTACTTCAATCGATATCTGCTTTGCCGTCAGATATTTTTTAAATACGATGTAATATATAACCGCAAACGGAATCCCTACTACAATCACCCAATACCAATGAGACCCAGGCTGGAACACACCCCAGATAAAGTAATCAATCAGCCCGCCGCCGGTATTGCCGATAATCACATTCAGCGCAGCCATCAGAGCAAAAGAAACGCCGCCCATCAATGCATGGAATAAAAACAGCTGCGGAGCGATAAACATAAAAGAAAATTCCAGCGGCTCTGTAATACCGGAAACAACGCTTGCCGCTACGCCCGCAATCATTAATGCCTTCACTTTTGTCTTCTTTTCTTCAGGCGAAGTCTGATAAATAGCCAGGGCAGCTGCCGGCAGGCCGAACATCATCATCGGCATTTTGCCCTGTCCGAGAAAAATCGTATACGGCGCAAGGTCAGAAAGGCTGACTTTATCAACAAACTGCAGGAAAATATTCAGACAGCCTTCTACCCCTTCGTAAACGCCGCCAATCGCTGTAGTACGGAATATACCGTTTAATACATGGTGCAGCCCCGTCGGAATCAGCAGCCGTTCCAGGAAACCATATCCGAATACGCCGAAAATACCCGCTGCGGAAATCGCCCCGCCCAGACTGTTGATAGCCATAGATACCGGCGACCAGATAAACGGCGCCGCCAATCCGGCTACGGTTGAAGCCAGCATGACCGCCAGCGCGACAAACCGTTTGCCGCCATAAAACGACACAGCCACAGGGAACGTAATTTTATGGTACTTATCATGCAGCTTTGCGGCGATCAGCCCGATCATAATACCGGCGACCGCTCCCATATCAAGCGTTTCTACTCCAAGGATATTTGAAATCTTTAAGGCGCTGAAATCAACAAAACCGCTGCCGATCATAACAGAAGATGCTACCAGAAATGTGTAATAACCGATAAAACCAGCAAACGCCGCAATCTCTTTTTCTTCTTTTACCATGCCAAAAGCGATTGAAATGGCAAACAGCACCGGAATCAGAGTAAATACGACGCCTGAGACTTTATTAATGGTAAAAATAATGAAATACAAATAGGTCTGGGACAGCAGCGGAACCGCTTCCTGTACCTGTGTTTTCATAAGTGCCGAGGACAGCCCCAGGAAGATGCCGCATGCCGCGAGAGCGGCAATTGGCATCAGCAGGCTGCGGCCAAGGGCGGAGAAGAAATCCATTATTTTATTCTTTTTCACCAGCTGAAACCTCCCCAATTATTCAGATCTAATGTAATTCCGGCCACATCCCCTTATTTGCCTCCAAAAGGGCATCCAGGATCTGGCGGGCTTTCTTTGCATCGCCGACCAGACGGCTTAAGGTGAAGGCTTCCAGCGCTTTCTGATAGCTGTGTTCAAAAAATGCATCTACCAGAAGCTTTTCCACTGATACCTGATTCACTAACAGGCCCAGATAAAACTGCGGAATATTGCCCACCCCAAGCGGACGCGGGCCGTTCGCACCCAGCTCGCAGGCTACTTCTACCATTGCGTCATCCTGCATATTTGCAATTGCGCCGTTGTTTTCCACGATAATGATATGGCGGTCATTTTTGTTATACGCGATGGATTCTGCGACTTTAATCATCATTTCGGCATGCGCATCCGAGATAGCATCAAAACGGTCCCCCAGCTTTCCGGCAGCGATAACTTCTGCACATTCGGTAAACACACGTTTTTCACGTCCGTCCTTTACCTCATCCGCACGGGTATAATCCGGGTTCAGATGGCTGGCCTTATATTGCGGATAGAGATAATACTGGTCATAGGTATTCGGCAGATAGTCTGGAAAATCGTTCATAATCGTCTGGACCATTCCATATGTATCCAGCCATGACTGGTCGCGCTGCTCCGCATCCTGCGGCAGAAATCCGTTTTCTTTGATGCGGCGGCGGATTTCAGGCATCAGGTCTTCACCTGTTTTTACATTGTACATATTTGTAAACCAGCCATAGTGGTTCAGGCCGAAGTATACAGGATCCAGGTCTTCCCAATCACATCCAAGCAGACGGCTGCATGAGCGGACTACATTTTCAGGCTGGTCGCAGATGTTCAGCAGGCGCCGGTTCTGCGGAAACTCCCGGCGCAGCGCTTCAGCCACGATTGCTGCAGGATTGGAATAATTAAGAATCCATGCATCCGGCGCATAATTGCGGATATCATGTACGGCTTTGATCATATCCACACAGGAGCGCAGGCCATACGCCATGCCGCCCGCCCCGCACGTTTCCTGGCCGATCAGGCCCATGCCAAGCGGAATATGTTCATCCTTTGCCCGCATATCCAGGCCGCCGGCCCGCATCTGCATAAATACAAAATCCATGCCGGTATAAGCTTGTGCAATATCCGTTGTATAAGAAAAATCCAGTTCAGGGAAACGCTCACGGAACAGGATCTCGCCGTATTTTCCAATCGGCTCCTGACGCTGCGGGTCGATGTCGAACAGCACCAGTTTTTTCAGAGGAAATTCCTCGCGGAGCCTTACAAAAGATTTCAGGAAGCCAAGTGTGTAGGTGCTGCCGCCGCCAACGATACATACATTATAACTTTTCATAATATGATTCCTTTCTTTTCGTTTTTTCTCAGTATTTGTTTCTCACATGTGATAATTGAAGTATAGCGTACACTGAAAATATTGTAAATAATTTGGGGACTATCAGGACGGCATTCCAATATTTAATATTTGTTACCTGCATCGGAACATTTTACAATACGCTATTAGATTTAAAATTTCATTGGAATAGTTACATGTGTAAAAAAATATGTCTATCATGTCGGATTTTTACCGTATTTTCTCAACCGGATTTCAGATATACTGGAAAATATACATCATTCGGAAAACAGGAGGTGTCATTTTATGAAGAAAAAAAGCTGTATTTCCATGATTCTGTCCGCAGCGCTGTTATGCAGTGCATGCGGAGGAAAACAACCATCCGGGCAGGCGGACCAGACAGCAGAAACAAGCCGTTTGCCGTCCGGTGGTTCTGCGCAGCAGGCAGATACTAAAGAAGCGGGCGCGTCCTCTGCAGATCCGGCGACAAGCCTTTCAGGCGTCCGGCCGGAAGAGACGGTTACCCTGGAGGTTTATTCGCAGCTGAGCGGCTATCAGGGGGAACAGCAGGGCTGGTTTGCACAGATATTATTAGATAAGTTCAATGTGAAATTGGATTTTATTTATGACGGCAGCGAAGATTTTTATGCCCGGCGGGAGAAAAGCGGCAGCCTGGGGGATATTATTATTTGGGGCACAGACTCGGATCAGTATCATTCCGCGATTGAAAACGGCCTGCTGCTGGATTGGGAGACGGACGGCCTGCTGGAGGATTACGGTACCTATATGCAGGAGCATATGAAAAAGGCGCTGGAAAAAAACCGGAAAAATTCCGGCGGGCATATTTACGGATTCGGCTACGATGTAGCGGCGCAAGGTGGGGAATATGGGGATTTTGACTATCATCCGGATATCCGCTGGGATCTGTATGAGCAGATTGGCAAGCCGCAGGTCAAAGAGCTGGAGGATTATGTGGAGGTCTTAAAGCAGATGAAAGAAATCTGCCCGCTTTCTGATTCCGGAAAAGAGACATTCGGTGTTTCACTGTTTGCCGACTGGGACGGGGATATGATGATGTTTGCCAAATCTACGTGTACCAATTTTTTTGGGATGGATGAATTTGGCGTCGGCTTATATGATGTGAGTGAGGGGAGCTTTGAGGGATGCTTGCAAAAAGGCGGCTGTTATGAACGCGTGCTGCGTTTTTACAATGCGCTGTATCAAAACGGCCTGCTGGACCCGGAGTCGCGGACACAGGGCTATGAAGGCTGCGTACAAGATTATCAGGACGGAGCGGCGTTTTTCTGTATTTTCAGCTGGCTGGCCGCGCCGCAGTATAATACGGTCTTTCATACGGCGGATGGGAAAATCATGTTGCCTTTGGCTGCAGAAAATCAGGATACGCTGGCGTACGGGCTGAATGAAAACGGCGGCAACCGGCTGTGGACGATTGGTGCGAAGACAAAATATCCGCAGCTTGTGATGGCGGTTATGAACTGGCTGTGTACGCCGGAAGGACGGCTGACGCAGGAGTATGGGCCGAAAGGGGTCGGCTGGGATTATGACCTTGAAAAGAACACCTGCCTGATTGACATGCCCGTGAACGCCGCGGGGGAGGACCGTGTTATGCCGGAGGGTTCCGGGTATACGGGGATCTGGTCAGAAGGCATTCCGCAGTTTAACAATACAACGTGGACGATCCATACCACGAATCCGCAGTCTAACGGACAGACGTACAGTACGGCAACCTGGCCGAATGTTATGGCCGCACAGGTCAGTGCGGTGGAGCAAAGATGGCGTGAGGAAAACCAGGCGGAGAATGCGAAGGAATATCTGTCAAGGTTCGGCCATTCCATCTCCAGGCCCCATACCTATACGGCCAGTTCCAAATCACAGGAGCTGGGCGAAATCTGGGGCAGGGTTACACAGATTATCCGGGACGGCTCCTGGGATGCTGTGTTTGCGCAGACACCGGAGGAATTTGAGCAGATACTGGCGGACATGTACCGGCAGGCAAAAGCAGCAGGATATGAGACATGTGTGCAGTGGTGCGAAAAAGAAGCTGCTTTGCGCAAGTCTTTGGAGGAATAGCGAAGAGGGAGGGCAGCGCTGTACAAAGTAAGCTGCATGGCGCAAGCCTTTCAAAGGGCATCGCGCCGTCACAGTATCGGATGGTATGCAGGGAAGCAGGGAGGAAAAGCAGGTGAAAAAGCAAAAAGAACAGGCAGCAGGCAAACAGGCAGATAAAGTATTCAATAATGAATTAAATAAAGAAGCAAACAAGGAAACAGGAAAGAAAAGGATCAGCATAGCGATGAAGCTGATCGGCATGTCAGTATTGCCAGTCGTATTGCTTGGGGTGATACTTACGATATACGGACAGGCAAATCTGAGGCAGGGCCTGAAAAAGGAAATCAACGGCGGCTTGAAAAGTGTTGCGCTTGCGGTGCAGGGAGCATATGACGCTGCCGGAAACGGAGATTTTATTATGCTGGAATCCGGCAATGTCATTAAAGGGACTTTTGTAGTCAGCGGTAATTACAGCCTGCCCGATAAGCTGAGCAGCGATTCCGGCATCGATGTAACTTTATACTATGGAAACAAGGTCATTGTCACATCCCTTTTGGACGACACGGGGGAACGCATGACCGAAGGAACGGTCAGCAGCGAAGTGGAACAGGCAGTGCTGACGCGGGGCGAGCCGTATTTTTCCGAAAATGTGGTATTAGGCAGCGAACACTATTATGGCTATTATATGCCGGTCCTGAACGAGTCCGGAAAAGCATACGGCATGATTTTTACCGGAAAAAAGAGCGACCAGGTCAATGCCGCCATTACTTCGGATGCGGTAAAAATGAGCCTGTTAAGCGTAGCCGTAGTGATCGCAGCGCTGTTAGTAACCGCTGTGATCGCGGTATCGATTGCACGGGCATTAAACCATATGATGGGGCTGTTCGGAAAAGTTGCGGACGGCGACCTGGGCGGTGAGCTGAACCCGAAAGGCAGCAGACGCAGGGATGAAATTGGTGCGATGATGCGCGGAATCAGCCGCCTGCGTATCTCCCTGCGGGTGATGATCGGAAATATCCAGCATACAGCCGGGGTTCTGATGGAATCCGCAAAGGAGCTCGAACAGGCAGCTTCGATGACCAGCAGCGATTCAGATAAAGTAGACCGCGCGATCAGTGATATATCCAGCGGAGCCGCATCCCAGGCAGAAGAGACCGAAGAGGCTATGGCGGATATTGAAAGAATGGGCAGCATTATCAGTGAAATGAGCAGCGAAATCTCCGCCATGACGCAGATTACAGGTGAAATGGGCAAAGCCGGGGAAAGTGTGGACCATATTTTAGAAGAACTGTCCGCCTATACGAAAAAGACAACAGATGCAGTGGATGTCATTTCCAGACAGATTCAGACAACGAATGCCTCTGCACAGCAGATCCAAAAAGCAGTGGAAATGATCACATCCATCGCAGATGAAACAAACCTGCTTTCGCTGAACGCATCCATTGAGGCGGCACGCGCAGGAGAACAGGGACGAGGCTTCGCAATCGTAGCAACGCAGATCCAAAAGCTTGCCGAGCAGTCGAGCACTTCCGCACAGCAGATCGAGCAGATTATACATGTGCTGTTAAACGATGCGGAAACGACAGTCAGGACAATGGGCGGCGTAGTGGAGATCGTGGCCAGCCAGGAGGAGAAGCTTAGCCAGACCGGAACGTGTTTTGAGACGGTTAGTTCAGGAATCCGGGAATCTTTGGGCAGGATGGGACACATTCAGGAGCATTCCAAGGTGCTGGATGACGCGAGAAATCAGATGATGCATATGATCACGTCACTGTCTGCGATATCGGAGGAAAATGCGGCGGCCAGCGAAGAAACGGCCTCCTCTACAGCGCAGCTGAATGAGCGGGTGAAGCAGATGACACAGGAAGCGGCAATGCTGAAAGAGCTGGCGGCGGATCTGGAGGGGCAGGTAAAGATTTTCCGCGTGGACTAAAAAGCATTTCATATCATGCGGCAGATCTGCCTAACCTGGATAAACCAAAAAAGAAATACTTTTGACATTGTGTTGCGTTTTTTTGGCTTCCCGATAGATTTTGATAGGCCAGGGGATGTGGCTAGCCGGACGACTCTGCGGGCTGTGGACCGGGGACGCGCTGGGAGACACACCTTGGAAGGACGT
>CANOET010000144.1 GCA_947564835.1 uncultured Eubacterium sp.
GAATAGGAGCCGGAAGCCAGGCCCTTTCCCCCTCATCCGGCGTCCGCATAGCCATCCCCCTTCCGGCCGCCTCAAATCCCCCGCACATCCATCCCCCTTCCGGCCGCCTCAAATCCCCCGCACACCAACTCCCTCCCGGTCCCCTCCAAGCATCCGCCCATCCGCTTATCCATCTACAGCTCCCGCACCCGCTCCGGCATCGCCACATACTCCCTTCTGCTGGAAACGCTCATATACGCAGGACGCATAATCCGCCCATTATAAGAAATCTCCTCCAGCCTGTGCGCACTCCATCCCGCAATCCTCGCAATCGCAAAAATCGGTGTATACAGCTCCAGCGGAAGCCCCAGCATCCGGTATACAAAACCGCTGTAAAAGTCCACGTTCGGGCTGACGCCCTTATAAATCTTACGCTCATCCGCAATTACCTGCGGCGCAAGCCGCTCCACCATCGAATACAGCGCAAATTCTTCCGTATAACCCTTTTCAATCGACAGCCGTTCCACATAAGAGCGGAAAATCCTGGCACGCGGGTCGGAAAGCGAGTATACAGCGTGCCCCATGCCATAAATAAGGCCTGCATGGTCAAACGCTTCTTTGTGGAGGACTGCCTTTAAGTAAGCACGTACTTCATCCTCATCCGTCCAGTCATGCAGCGTAGCCTTAAGGTCTTCAAACATCTGCACGACCTTAATGTTGGCGCCGCCGTGTTTTGGCCCTTTCAGGGAACCGATCGAAGCTGCTATTACAGAATACGTATCCGTACCTGAAGAAGATACCAGATGTGTGGTAAAAGTAGAGTTGTTGCCGCCGCCGTGTTCCATATGCAGGATCAGCGCGACGTCTAGTAATTTTGCCTCCAGCGGCGTGTAGGCGCTGTCCGGGCGCAGGATATGCAGGATGGTTTCGGCTGTGGACAGTTCCGCAAGCGGTTTGTGGATAAACAGGCTTTCCCCGTCGTGGTAATGGCGGTAGGCCTGGTAGCCATAGACCGAAAGCAGCGGAAATAAGCTGATCATCTGCATGCACTGGCGCAGGACGTTCGGTAAGGAAATGTCGTCCGCTTTGTTGTCGTAGGAATAAAGCGTAAGGACGCTGCGTGCAAGTGTATTCATCATATCATGGCTTGGAGCTTTCATAATGATATCACGTACAAAGCTGGTCGGAAGCGAACGGTAATAGGAGAGCAGGCCGGTAAATTCGGCTAACTCTGCTTTCGTAGGGAGCTTCCCAAAGATTAACAGGAATGCGCTTTCTTCGAATCCGAAATGGTTATCCGGCCCGAGTCCGGCTATAATGTCCCTGACGTTGTAGCCCCTGTAAAATAGTTCGCCATCAGCAGGAATGACCTGGTCTCCATCCCTTTTGGTAGCACACACTTCTGAAATCTCGGTCAGCCCGACGAGAACACCCTTGCCGTTAATGTCACGCAGGCCGCGTTTGACATCGTATTTGCCGTAAAGCGAAGGGTCAATCGTAAAATGCCGGCTGCCCAGATCAGCAAGACGCTGTAGTTCAGGTGTGATTTTGGAAAATTCATTTTCTTTCATAGTCATACCTCCTGTCTGGTCACTATCTTACCACAGGATAAAACCCGAAAACAAGAAAAAATGTTAAGATTATGTAAGTTTTAGCAAATTTAATAAAAAATTAATGTTTGGAAAGGATGGATTTATTGGCGATGATCGGTTAAGATAGATAAAAATATGAATTTTTCAGAAAAAGATTGACAAAAAAATAACATGGTGTATAGTTTTAGTTAGTGAATTTCCCATCTCTGTCATGGGAATTAATCCTAAAACCATAATTTAAGGAGGAACTGATAAATGTCAACAAAAGCCTTTTACCCAAGAACTGAAATCGGCCCGAACAAGGTAGGTTTCCCAAAAGCAAGCTCACCGGTTACCAATACGCGTGCGATTATTGAAGCTCCGTTTTACGGCAATAATGTCGTTAAGGTGAATACCTTAAGGGAAGCTTATGAACTGGCTAAAAATTCACCAGGGACGATTGTGACCGATATGCCGGTATATAAGGCAGAAGAGATCGGCTTAGAGCCGGAAGCAAAGGTGCTCCTGTTCAACGACGGCTCGATCACCGGACGTTATGCGGCAGCAAGAAGGATTACCGGCAAGGAAGGCACGGATTGTGCGAAGCTTGACAAGATCCTGATGGACGCTGTCTATGATACTCGCTGGAAGACGATGTACCATGCGCAGGTATTTATCGGGCTTGATCCGGAATTTATGGTAAAAGCCCATCTGCTGATTCCGGAAGGGGAGGAAAATATCCTTTATAACTGGATGCTGAACTTCCAGTATATGAACGATACGTACACGAAGATGTACAAACAGTCTGTACCGGTAGGCAACGGCAGCGAACCGGATGTCTATATTTTCTCCGATCCGCAGTGGACAGGCTCTGACCAGACAGATGTATGCGACGGCAAATGCTTATGTTATTTCAATACGGAGACGAACTGTGCGGCAATCCTTGGCATGAGGTACTTCGGCGAGCATAAGAAAGGTACGTTAACGCTGGCCTGGGCTATCGCAAACCGCAACGGCTATGCATCCTGCCACGGCGGCCAGAAGGAATATACAAGGGATGACGGCTCCAAGTATGTAGCGGCTGTATTCGGCCTGTCAGGCTCCGGCAAATCCACGCTGACACATGCAAAGCATGACGGTAAATATCCTTCCATTAAGGTGCTTCATGACGATGCGTTTGTAATTAATACAGATACGTGTGCATCCATTGCATTAGAGCCGACCTACTTTGATAAGACAGCGGATTACCCGACGGCCTGCGAGGACAACAAGTTCCTGTTAACCGCGCAGAACTGTTCCGCAACGCTGGATGAAGACGGTAAAGTCGTATTGGTAACCGAAGATATCCGTAACGGCAACGGCCGCGCCATTAAGTCCAAGCTGTGGTCACCGAACCGTGTGGACAAGATCGACAGCCCGGTAAATGCCATTTTCTGGATTATGAAAGACCAGACGCTTCCGCCGGTTGTAAAGTTAAAAGGCGCTTCTTTAGCATCCGTAATGGGCGCAACGCTGGCTACCAAGCGTTCCACCGCAGAACGGCTGGCTCCGGGCGTTGATCCGAATGCGCTTGTCATTGAGCCTTATGCAAACCCGTTCCGTACGTATCCGCTTGTGAACGATTATGAAAAATTCAAAAAACTTGTTGCAGAAAAGAATGTAGACTGTTATATTATTAATACAGGCGATTTTATGGGCAAGAAGGTACAGCCGAAGGATACGCTCGGCATTTTGGAAGCCATTGTGGAAAACAGGGCAGACTTTAAGCCTTGGGGACCGTTTACGGATATTGAAATCTTTGAATGGGAAGGCTTTGTACCGGATTTAAGCGACAAGGATTATGTTGCACAGATGAAGGCACGCATGACCGACCGTCTGAATAACGTGAAGGAACTGGATACGAAAGAGGGCGGCTTTAACAAGCTTCCGGAAGACGCCGCGCAGGCAATTCAGAAAGTAGTCGAACAGGCAAATACCTTATAAACGGCGCTGCCTGAACCTCATAACAAAAAAATTCCATAAAATACATCATCTTGTGGATAAATAATTGTTGCAATACTGCACATAGTAGAGTATAATCAATTTTGATAAAAGTATTTCCTGGGGTGTTCGATAACCCGCTATTTTGAACCTACATTTTGTTTTACGGGATTCCAAGATTTTGGAGTGGATGCCAGGCCATCATTACGCAGTGGAAGGCAGAAGCGCCATTGAGGTTACCCACCTAGCTTTGCTAGGCGTCAAAATTGCGGGACCGGCATTTTGGGAATGCTTTTAGCATGTTTTACAAAGCATTACAAAAGAAGATTCCGGCCAAAACGTTACAAAAGAAGGCAGAAGGACAAAAGATTCTTTTAGCTTACAGAAGACCGCAAAGATGCAAAAGATATGGACAGGCAGGTAAGGTTCATAGCTAAAGATAAAGGGAAAGAAATGTTAACGTTAACCGATTCAGACAAAAGCACGCAGGAACAGAAGAGGACGATACGGCAATGCACAAAAGAGTCCGGAATACAAAAGACAGAACGATCGATAAACAGACAAACAGATGAATAGAAATGCCCACAGAAGATGATCCGGACGCTTCCAGTCCGTGGCATGCAGATGTTTTCGTGAAACAGTTCACTATAGATTCATAATACGTTCATGATAAATGTAAGTGGATTCATGTAACAGGCTTATGGATATACGCAAGAGGTTTCATGTAATGGGATTTGAAAATACAAAAGACGAAAAAAGAAGCTGCAGAATATGCAGCTTCTTTTATTGAAGGGGAAAGGGAATACACATAGATGATAAAAGCAATTTTATTTGATATGGACGATACGCTATATGATCTGGCGCAGCCGTTTTATCAGGCATATCACGAAGTATTTTTAAAAGAAGAGGAACCATGCAGAAAGCTTTGGGACGCAGCAAAAGCCGGCGGGGACGGCAGAAAGCCCCCGGACGCGGACTGGATGGAACGTCTGTTTCTTGCAAGCCGCAAATACAGCGACCAGATTTTTGCATCGGCGCAGACCCGGGAGATTTCGGAGGAAGAAATGTTTATTTACCGGATCCGGCAGGCGCTTGCGGATTTTGGGGAGAGGATCTCAGAGGAAAAGGCAATGGAATTTCAAAAAGCCTATGAAAAGTACCAGCAGCAGATTACATTGTCCGAAACGATCCGCCGGCTGCTGGAGCTTTGCCGCAGCCGGTTTGTGCTTGGGATTATTACAAACGGCGTTTCAGAACATCAGCGGAACAAAATACAGGTCTTAAAGCTGGAACAATATATCGCGAAAGAAAATATCTTTGTATCTGGGGAAGTAGGCGTTCCCAAGCCGTCCCCGGAGATTTTTGCCCATGCCCTGCACAAACTGGGCATTGCTCCGCAGCAGGCATATTTTATCGGGGATTCTTTTGAAAATGATATTGCCGGCGCGAAAGGCGCGGGCTTGTCCGCCATCTGGTTTTGCCGCAGGGGCCAGACCGTATCCGGCGGCGTACAACCGGACTTTACCGTAACGAGCGAATCCGCATTATACAGCCTGGTGCAAAGGCAGCTGGTCTGGCAGAAGCAGTAAGATTTGTCAGAAACTATTACGAAGCAGGCATAAACAGGGAAATGGGCGTATATATATAGCGTATCGGCAAATTAGTTGTGTGAAATGCGCAGATCTTAGGTATCATCCAAAATATAAAATGAAAATCCGGAGCAATTACAGATGGACAGAGCAGAAAAACTGAAAAAATATGGAAATAAAAGAAAACGGCAGGCAAGACACGGGCGAAACGGTTCTGCGCGGGGGACTTCCAGGCAGAAAGCCGTCCGTCTGGCAGGAGCTGCTTTTGCGTCTGTCTGTCTGGCGGGGCTGCTGCTTTTCCTGCTGCGGCCGAAAAAAGACGATACGGATTTTTTGTATGTTACGAAAGGGGAGCTTGCTTCCTGCATGTCCTTTCTGGCAGAAGAGATCCTGCCGGACGGATGGGAAAAGGAAGCGGATGCTTATGTGACGCAGGCAGAGATGAAAACACTGATCCACAATGTCGGACTTGCAGGGCTGATTCCGGTATCCGGCGGCACGGAGCGTCTCGGACGGCAGGCTGTGACGGAATACTATGAACAGATGTTGGATTATCTGGATCTGGAAAACGCCGTACAAAAAGAAACGATATTAGTGCTGTCACGGGATGGAAAAACCTGCCGCACGCAGGAAGAAACGCTGCAGGCAGGCGCGGCTGTGTCAGGGCTGAAAGATTTTTATACATATGCGGTCTATGTGATGGATGATCAGATCATCGGTGTCAAAGCAGAATCTGAAAAAACGATGGCATTGCGCCAGGTACAGGTCCAGTCTGTTTCCGGCGACAGCGTACAGGTCATTTATCAGACAAAAAAATATAAAATCCCCTGCAAAGACCAGACGGGCATAGAAGAACTCAAACGTGCCGGTTCCGGCGCGTCCTGTGTGCTGTGCATCAAGGGCGGCGCCATTACCAAAATAAAGGAAACCACGGCAAAAAGCAGCCCGGAAACACAGAAAAAAAGCCAGGCACAGACACTTTCGGATTCGGTAAAGGTGCTGTTGCTCAATCAGGGAAAGATTTATTATGACCAGATTTTTTTTACGAGTGACAATCCATGGAGCGTAAAGCAGACCGTGAAAAAAAAGGAGAAAAAAACCGCGTATCAGCCATCAGACCTCCTTTCCGTTAAGAAGCTAAAGCTTAGCAAAGGAGGCAGCGCAGTCATTACTTCTGCCGGGGAGAACGGGAAGCTGTACCTGGCAGGAGCAGACGGCGGCAGGATTTCCAAGGGCTACTATGGAAGCCTGACGGTTTACCGGGATACGGAAGGCTACTATGTGGTTAATCACGTAAAGATCGAAAAATACCTGTATTCTGTCGTCGCCAGTGAAATGCCGGCTTCGTTCGGGGCTGAAGCGTTAAAGGCACAGGCAGTCTGCGCCAGGAGTTATGTATACAGGCAGATGGCGGCGAACGATTACAGACGGTATCATGCACAGATTGACGACAGTACGAATTACCAGGTTTATAATAAATCTGAAGTGGTGGAAGCGGATATCGAAGCGGTGGAAGCGACTGCGGGGGAAGTGATGTATGCGGGAGACGAAATTGTAAACGCTTATTATTTTTCCTCTTCGTTCGGCTATACGTCTGGTATGGAGATCTGGGGGCAGGATGAAGCGGCGTACCCTTATCTTAAGGTTAAGTCCCTGAATCCGTCGCAAAAATCCGGGAAAGCGAAAACAGGTCAGACGCCGGACCTGTCCCGGGAAGAGGATTTTCAGGCATACATCAGCGACCGCAAGGCCCCGGCGTTTGACAGCCACAGCCGTTATTTCAGGTGGACCGCAAAGGTGGAATTAAGCGCCGCCGTAAAAGAACTGAAAAATAAGATCAAGGAACGCCAGAAAGTGAATCCGGACCACTTTACCTTTTACTCCACAGCCAAACAGAAGCCAAAAAAAGCAGCTTCTCTGAAAGGATTCGGCGGCGTAAAAAAAATGTATGTATCCAAACGGGGCAGAAGCGGAGCAATTTTAGTATTGACCATTCAGTTTGAGTTTGGTAAAGTAGAGATAAAATCAGAATACAATATCCGTGCGGTTGTCGGCTGTGCCATGGAAGGAATCACTTATGCGGACGGTACGGCAAATTCCGGCCCTGGATTTGTACCGAGCGCATATTTTTCAATATCCTTTGATAAAAAAAGCAAACGGTACCTATTGTCCGGCGGCGGCAACGGACACGGAATGGGCATGAGCCAGTACGGAGCAGCCGGGATGGCAAAAGAAGGATGGAGTTATAAAGAAATACTGGCCTTCTTTTATGACGGCGTGAAGGTAAAGAAGACGGCATAGATCTGGCAAAGAGGCGGCCGGAAACGGCTGAAAGCCGGGCAGAAAGGAATGGAAGGAGAACCGGAGTATCTGTATCCGGAACAAAAATCATATGAAGCGGATTGTTTTAGACGGACTGCGCTTACTGGATAAGTGCAAGAAAGATAATATCGGCGCTTACGCGGCGCAGACAGCCTTTTTTATTATGATGTCGCTCGTGCCATTGATTATGTTTTTTATTACCCTGATCCAGTATACGCCGATCTCAGAAGCAATGGTGCTGCAGTGGGTCCACCAGTATCTGCCGGATTATCTGGAGCCGATTATCATTACCATATTGGACGAAGTGTTTTCCGAATCCACGGGCATTTTATCCACTACGGCAGTGGTTGCCATCTGGTCAGCCTCCAAAGGGCTGCACTACCTTTCGGACGGACTGGATGAGGTAAACGGGGTGCAGGAAAAACGCAGCTGGCTGATTCTGCGCATTAAGGCAGTGATCTATACCTTCAGCTTTTTGGTTGCGATTGTGACGTTTCTGGTATTGATTATTTTCGGACGTTCTTTGGAAGAGCTGCTGATTTATTATCTTCCGGTGATCGGAAGGGCAGTGTCAAAAATACTGGATTTCAGAATCCTGATCATTACACCGATTATGATCCTGATTGTAATGACCGCGTTTTTTTCACTGCCAGACCGCAAAGCCGTCGTGGGGCATAAAGTGAATTTCCATAACCAGCTGCCGGGAGCGGTATTATGTACCGTAGTTTGGTATCTGTTCTCGGTCGGGGTATCGGTTTATGTGGGATACTTTAACGGGTTTTCGATGTACGGTTCACTGACGACGATCGTGCTGATGATGTTCTGGATTTATTTTTGCATGTATATCCTGCTGTTCTGTGCAGAAATCAATGCGTTTTACTACAAGGAAATCGAGGCGCGCTGGGCAGGGATACACCGAAAGCGCCACACATAAAACAGGAGAAAAATATGGGATTACCGGAGATGATCAAACAGCTGTATGCTGTAACAGAAGAAGAACTTTGCGGATACGACGAGGCGGACATTGCATTTGTCAAAAGCCTGTACGGGGCTCTGCCTGAAACACTGGAAAACTTCTGGCGCACGGCGGGCAATACACAGGCACTGCATCAGGTGCAGGATACCTGGATCAGCCCGCAGGACTATCATAACAAGGACTGGCTGAAAAACTGCGGTTATCTGGTCATGCTGGAAGAAAACCAGGGTGTCTGCACAGCCGGGATCCGCAAGGAGGATCTTGGAAAAGCAGATCCGCCGGTTTATGTATCTATGGATGATAAGAACTGGACGTTATGCGCCGGATCGGTCAGTGAATTTCTGCAGGCGGCGCTGTCTTACGAGGCGGTCTTTGCATTTGAATACCATCCGGAGGATTTTGTCTATTGGCTGACGGAAGAGGAGCTTAAGGTGATTCAGGCTTATCTGGAAAGGAAGCTCAGGTGTTGTAAACTTGCCAATAACCAGGATCTTTGGGGAAGCCCCAAAAAACAACACAATGTCAAAAATGTTTCGTTTCTGGTGCATTAATTTATGATTTTTTCCAGTTAGAAAAGTATCTTGACTTTTAAATCTTACCGATGTAATATTTAAGAAAAACGTTTTGAAGCGGATTATTTCTTTTCAAAAACAGACAGGAGGAATTTATGAAAAGTCATTTCATGTACGGAATATTTATAACAGCTGCGCTTCTTTTTAGTGCCTGCGCAGGCAGCGGGAAAGAAAAGGAGCAGGCTGTACTGGAAAATCTGGAACAAAGTGCAAAAACAGAGAGCGAAAAAGCCTCTTCAGAACCATCCGCAGATCCCGGCACTGAAAACATTCAGGAAGAAAAGCCAAAGATAGTAGAAACAGACTGGTCAGAACACTTTGACGGACTTCATGGTACGGCTGTCTTGTATGACGCCGCTGCCGGACAATATAAGATCTTTCAACGAAAAACAGCTGCAGTGCGCAGGTCCCCATGCTCTACGTTTAAGATTATTTCGTCTTTGGCTGCATTGGAAAACGGGGTTTTAGATCCGCAAGATTCCATGCGCGTCTGGAGCGGAGAGACATTCTGGAAGGAAGACTGGAACCGGGATATTGATTTTTATCAGGCATTTCGTGTATCCTGCGTTTGGTATTTCAGGCAGCTGACGGATGAAGTCGGACAACAGAAGATGCAGGAAACCGTAGACCAGCTGCGGTACGGCAACTGCGATCTGTCTGACTGGGAAGGACGGCTGAACACGAATCATAACAACCGGGCGCTGACAGGGTTTTGGATTGAATCGTCGCTGGCAATTTCTCCGAAAGAACAGGTGAAAGTGATGAAACGGATCTTCGGAGAAAAGTCTGTATATTCGAAAAAAACACAGGATGCGCTTAAGCAGGCTATGCGGCTTGACAGGCAGATAGATGATTTTAACTATAAATATATGATTTATGGTAAGACAGGTATGGGGGTAGCGGAGGGGAAGACGGTAGATGCATGGTATACCGGATTTATGGAACGGCCGGAGGGGAACGTGTATTTTTGCGTTTGGCTCGGGCAAATAGATGAAAGGGAGGTTTCTAGCGCTGCGGCTAGGGAAATTGCGATTCGTATTTTAACAGAGTGAAGAATTGAGATTTTGTTGCGTTTTTTTGGGATAGGCTTTCCGAAAGATACTGGTTAGCCAGGGGAGGATGTGGTTAGCCGGACGACTCTGCGGGCTGTGGGCAGGGAATGCGCGGGGAGACACACCTTGGGCGGACTGGGGCAACGCTGCGGTGAACTAATCGCTAACT
>CANOET010000145.1 GCA_947564835.1 uncultured Eubacterium sp.
ACGTCCTTCCAAGGTGTGTCTCCCGGCGGATCCCCGGTCCCCAGCCCGCAGAGTCATCCGGTTAGCTGTAATCAAGGCTCTGTCATTCCAATACATTCCAACGCATTATCCGGCAAGCAATCCATATTTTATGTAGGAAAATCGTAAGAAAATACGCAGAAAAATAGTGTAATATCTTGTAACGGATCAACGAAACAGCACCTCTGCTTCTGATATGATAACAAAGTCAATATCAGGGCAGAGGTATTTTTATATCATTCTGTCTGAACAGCTCAAAGGGAAGATCAGGAGGAATGCAGATGGAATTAGGATTGGATCATATATCAAAACAATTTCAGGAACACAAGGCGGTACGCGATGTCAGCTTAACGCTTACGCCAGGCGTATGGGGGCTGTTAGGGGCGAACGGCGCTGGCAAGACGACATTGATGCGGATGATAGCCGGGATCATTGAACCGGATCAGGGAACCGTGTCTTATGACGGGGTGCCGGTTTGCAAGATGGACGAAAAGTATAGGGAGATTTTTGGCTATTTGCCGCAGGAATTTGGCTGTTATCATGCCTTTACGGTTATCGACTATATGGAATATGTAGCTGCTTTGAAAGGGCTTAGCGGACCAGCCGGCCGCCGCAGAATCCGGGAGCTGTTAGAACGGGTTTCGCTTGCGGATGTTTATAAAAAGAAAATTTCCGCTCTGTCGGGCGGGATGAAACGGCGGGTCGGCATTGCGCAGGCGCTGCTGAATGATCCGCAGGTGCTTGTGCTGGATGAGCCGACCAGCGGGCTGGATCCGGGAGAACGGGTTCGTTTCCGCAACCTGCTTTCGGAATTTGGGCAGGACCGTATTGTTTTGATTTCTACGCATATTGTATCCGATGTGGAGTATATTGCGCAGCGTATTGCGATTATGAAAGCCGGACAGCTGCTCGCGGCCGGAACGACGCAGGAGCTGGTGGAATCCATGCAGGGTAACGTGTTCAGCTGTATGGTTCCTGTCCATGCAGTCACAGATTATGAGCAGCATCTGCAGATTATCAGCATTCGCAGGGAAGGCAGGGATCATGCCGTGATCCGGTATCTTGCGCAGAAACCTTGTACTGCTGATTCTGTTTATGAAGAACCGAGACTGGAAGATCTGTTTTTATGGATGTTTCCACAAAAATATACCGGTGATATGTCCTGAAGAAGGAAAGCTGACTGGAAAATGCGGATGACTGACTGGGTGGGAAGGAAATGGAAAAATGCGGATCATTGACTGGATGGGAAGGAAATGGAAAAATGCGGATCATTGACTGGATGGGGAAGGAAATGGAAAAATGCGGATGATTGACCGGACAGGAGGGGAATCGAAAATGAGGATTTTTAAATTGGAATGGAAACGTATTATGAAAACCAAAATGACCTGGGTGCTGCTGCTTCTGGCGCTGCTGCTTTCCATAGTGTCGGCATATTTGCCGGTGACCTATTGCTACAGCAGCTATCAGGAGGCGGATGGAACCGAAACAGTTTTGAAGGGTGTGGCTTCGATAGCTTACGAAAAGAAACGCCAGGCAGCTGCGGCCGGCGTGGTTACCCCGAAAAAAGTACAAAAAGCAGTGGAGGCTTATCAGGCTTGTCTGGAAAAATACGGGGTAGACCAGTCTTATGACTTGCCGGAAGGGGTCTATGAACAGGAGATACTTCCCTATGCACCGCTGCTGCATGGGGTAAAGGAAGCCTTTGCAGACCCGGATACAGGTATGGCCCCTGCAATTATGGAAATCTCTCCGCAGCAGTTGGGCAATTATTATGAAGTGTGTGAAAAAAGGCTTGCAGCATTGATGAAAATGGAACAGCCTGACAGCCCGGCTGCGCAAAAAAGCGCTCTTCGAATGTATCAGAAGGTTAAAAAGCCGTTTTACGTCTATCCCGGGGCCAGCTCCACGATGATGGATTACCAGAATATCATGGGATTTTTAGTATTGCTTTTTTGCGTGGTTATTGCAGCGCCTGTCTTTTCCGCGGATTATCAAAGCGGTGCGGATGAGATCCTGCGCTGCACGAAATACGGAAGAAAACAGCTTGGGACAGCCAAGGTGGCTGCGGCGTTAAGTATTAGTGCAGCTGCTTTTGCTATCTGCTCAGCAGTCTATATTGTGGCCGCCAACAGTCTGTTTGGGTGGGAATGTACGAAGACCTCGGTGCAGATGATCTATTCGATCGTTACCCTGGCGGGTGTTAATCTGGGCCAGCTGCAGTGGATTTTTGCAGCTGCAGGATTGTTTTCCGTGCTGGCTGCAGTGAGTTTTACCCTGCTTTTGTCCGCGAAGTGCAAAAACACGGTGACTTCACTGGCTGTGGCTTTGGTGTTTTGTATGCTGCCGGTAGTAGCTTGTCTGACGGTGCCGGGGGTTTCTGCGTGGATCTGCAGTGTGCTGCCTGCGAGCGGGGTGAGTATCCAGGCAAGCATCCTGTATGCTATGACGGATTTTCAATTTTTGCATATCGGCGGACTGGCTGTGTGGGTGCCGGCCGCGATGGCGGGGATGTGCATCCTGGAAGTTTTTCTGTTTCCCTGGTTGACAGTGCGCAGTTACTGTAAGCATACCGGCTGAAAATTACAGGCCCATTTTTTTCAGAATCCCGTCTGCACTGACGCCTGGATGTGTCAGATACAGACGGCAGATCTGCCCGGCCAGGTCCTGGCTGATGTTTAAGCTGCCTGCGATCGTTTCTACAGATTTGCCTTTATCTGTTTCCCGCATGACACAGCGGACAAGTTCTTTGGTATCTTTTACGGAAGATATCTGTTCTGCAGGATGTTTGCCGGATTCCAGGCAGATTTTTTCGATGGCAAAGCGCCCGTCTTGCGTGACGGTAAGTGTAGCCATGGTCAAAGGAAGCGAAAAGCGCCGCTTGCCGCAGCTGCCCGGATTCAGCCAGGTTTGTCCGTTTATCTGCTGTTCTTCGTATTTGTGGGAATGCCCGTATATAATCAGGTTTTTTTGCCGGAGGTCTTCGCGGATTTGTTTTTTATTGTGTATCAGAAAGATCTGAATGCCATACAGCTCTATAGAAAGCGTCTGCGGGAGGCTTTCCGGCCATTCCCGGTCTGTATTGCCGCGCACGGCATAAACCGGAGCGATGGATTCCAGCTGTTTGAGAATCTGCGGGGTGCTTATGTCTCCGGCGTGCAAAATGATGTCACAGGTGTGCAGGATGTCGGCGACGGGTTTACGCAGCAGATTGTGGGTGTCTGATAGAATGCCTATTTTATGCATCAGGTTTTTTCTCCTATAAGCGCCTTATGAATATCTGAAAATTTCACAGGACAGATGGGGGCTAGAATCGTAGTTGTAAGTAGTGGCTGCATGAACGGAGGAGCTGCCGGCCGCAAAGTTATGCGCCTGCGGCAGTCCTGCACGGCAACGACGCGTGTAGAAATTCGGATGATTCCATAAGGTGCTTATGTGACAGCCGCCAGTCATTGATCGGAGGCATGGCATTATCATAGCAAACCGGATCTGTTTTTTAAAGTATTATGGAATATCCCGCATTTTTTTCGGCATCGTTTGCAGAATGCCGCTACCAGACAGCTTCCCACATTTTTAAAATATCCTCGCTGGCATCGGTATCGATCTCAGCTACGGCGCCGCACAGCTGTTCAAACAGCTCCGCCTGCCCGTCCGCGTAAGAATACTGCTTCATTTCTTCCACCGCCTGTTCCATCTGGTCCATATCCAGGTTGTCAAATGCGGTGCGCAGCATCCTGAAAAATTTCTCCAGATCTTCCCGGGAAGCAGGCGGTTTTTGTGTATGGATTTCAGGAGCCGCCGGCAAAAAGTATTCCTGTAAAATGTCTTCATAATTCCGGTATTGTTTCAGCAGTTCAGGCGTCAGGCTGTGTATCAGCGCTGCGTCCGTCTCGTTGCCGGCCTGCTCCAGCCGTTCCGCCAGCTTTGCCAGTTCCAGCGCCCCGATCTGGCGGGATGCGCTTTTTAAGGCGTGGACTTCAATCGTATAATTCTTCCAGTCTCCCAGTTCCTCCAGTTCCTGGATCCGTGCGGCTTTTTTTGGTATGATCTGGTAGTAATCCCGCAGGACATCCCAGAACAGCTTTTCGCTGCCCAGCAGTTTTAAGGCGGCCTGCGTATCCAGTGCATCGATGTGGATGGAAAGGGCCTTATCCGGGCTGCCGGCCTGGCCGGATGGTTTGGCTGGCCGGATCGTTTCCTGCGGGAGCCAGCGGCGCAGGACCGAGAGAATTACATTTAATTCAATCGGCTTCGGTACAAAATCATTCATTCCTTCGCTTAAAAACAGCTTTTCTGCCCCGTCCACGGCATTGGCGGAAAGGGCAATGATCGGTACATTGTCATAGTTTGTATAAAACCGCCGGATAATATGCGTAGCTTCAATGCCGTCGACTTCAGGCATCATATGATCCATAAAGATCAGGTCGTACGAATGGCGGGCAACCTTTTCAATAGCATCCTGTGCGCTGCAGGCCGTGTCGATCTGCATTTGCAGCGGTTCGAGCAGGCCGGCGGCTACGGTCAGGTTGACAGCGTTGTCGTCTACAATCAGGACGGTTGCGTCCGGCGCGATAAAATCAAATGGATCGTCGTTTTCAGTTGGCAGATCCGGGTACAGCTTCTGGTTAAAAATATCCGCAATGTTCATCGAGTACAGCGGTTTTTTTACGATGATCAGATTCGGAATATCTGTTTCCAGGATTGTCTGGTAGCTGACCATCAGTACCGCTGTCAGTTCTTTGTGGTGGCGCACATATTGTTCAACCTCTTCTGAAAACATCACATGTTCGATAAAGAAGTAGTTGATGTTATATTTCTGCAGCAGCGGCAAGGACTGCACGGATTTTACCGGCAGATAGGAAACGCCCAGCCGTTCCACGTCCAGCTGCAGCTGGGCTGCGGCGTAAGGGCTGGCGACCATGCCGGCTGCGCTGATCTTTTTCGGGTCGTTGACAGTGATCCCCGGATTGCCGCGGATAATTTGCTGCGGCAGGGTAAAGGAAAAGCAGCTGCCCTTGCCGTACTGGCTTTCCACATGGATATCCCCATGCATCTGGGTCAGCAGCTGTTTGGTAATCGCAAGCCCCAGCCCGGTTCCTTCTATTTTATGTGTCCGCAGGGTGTCCAGCCGCTGGAAGGAATCAAACAGCTTGCCGAGGTCTTCTTTGCGGATCCCGCTGCCGGTGTCTTCGATGGATACCTGCAGAACCAGCCCGTCTGTGCCGGATGGGGAGTAGCTGATCGTCAATTTAATTTGCCCGTGCCGGGTAAATTTTACGGCGTTGTTTGTCAGGTTCAGGATAATCTGGTTGATGCGGACGTGGTCGCCCAGCATCACTTCCGGCAGGTCCGGCGCAAGGTCAACGGTAAATTCAATGTCTTTTGTGCCGATCCGTGTCGTGATGGCATTGATAATATCGCTGGCCAGAGACGTCGGGGAATATTCGGTTACATGAATATCGATCGTCCCGGATTCGATTTTGGAAAAATCCAGAATATCGTTGATAATGGTTAACAGTGTCTGGCCGGATGTTTTGATCTGGCTGATATATTCCTTTGCTGCCGGAGGGATGGGCTCGCGCATAGCCATTTCGGACATGCCGATAATGGCGTTCATCGGGGTACGGATCTCATGGCTCATATTCGCCAGAAAGTCCGATTTGGACTGCGTGGCGTGCTCCAGCTTCAGATTTGACTGCAGGATTTTGTAACGGCTGTTGCCGATGCTGGAGAGGATATTGGACAGGGCATATAAAAATTCTGCGGCGTCGTTGATCTGTTCTTCGGAGACAATCGGAATCTGTGCCAGCGTGTCCAGATACGCCTGCGGGTCAATATCCAGCTCCTGTGCCTGCCGCAGGGCGGTTTCTTCATCCGGCAGTTCTCCGACAATGACTTGTCCGCCGACAAAGCTGCCCAGTATGCGATCCTGGATTGTGATTGGGGCGGCAAAATCAATCAGTCCCGAATGGCAGCGGTAAAATACAGCGGCGCGGTTTTCCATTGCCATAGCGGCGCCCTGCTTGTCGCACTGTTCACAGCGGATGCGGCCGGTTTTCGAGCTTTTCATCAGGCGGCAGAATGCGCTTGTATTACAATGCGCGGTAATCGGCACGCCCTGCGGGTCTGAGATGCCGGCCGCCATTTCTGTCATTTCGCAGAAAGCCTGTTCGATCGTCGAAAGCGTGTCTGCGTCAATCAGGTCAATCAGGTTTAATCCAAGTTCCGTTTCCATAGCCGTCCTCCTTTCGTTCCCATGCAGCCAGGATAGTTTCGCAGGAATCTACATCCAGCTCTTCGACAGCATTTCTCAGCTGTTTAAACAGATCCATCTGCCAGTCCTGATAATGGTAAAGCGCCATTTCCTGTATGACTTCTTCCATCTGGTCCATATCCAGTTCTTCGATGGCATGGCGCAGCGCCTGGAACTGCAGCCTGCAGATTTGCGGGGTCCATTCTTTTGCCTGATCCGGCGGCATATCCTGTTCCATAAAATAAGGCGCCAGAATATGGTCGTAATGCATATACTGTTCCAGCATGGATCCGGTATACTGGTGGATCAGCTGTGCGTTTCCCGCATTTGAGGCTTTTTCCATATCAGCCGCGAGCGCGGATAATTCCATGGCGCCGATCTGCCTGGAAGCGCTTTTTAATGCATGGACTTCTATGGTGTAGTTTTTCCAGTCTTCTTTTTGTTCCAGTTCATGGATGCGCTGCGCTTTCTTGCGGATGACCTTGTAGTAATCCCGCAGGACAGCCCAGAGCAGCTCTTCATTGCCAAGCAGCTTGAGCGCGGCGTTTGTATCCAGCCCTTCGATGGAAACCGAAACCTCAGATGCCGCAGCGGCAGGTTCCCGGTAATGGTCAAAATCATCGCTGACCTTTTGAATTTTATCCTTTGGAAGCCACCGTTTCAGCTTGGAGATCAGCATCCGCAGTTCAAACGGTTTGCCGACGCAGTCGTTTAAGCCTTCATTTAAAAACATCATTTCCGCTTCCGTAGAGGAAGTGGCGGAAAACGCGATAATCGGCACATTTGCGTATTCTTCATGAAACTGTCTTATAATATGCGTAGTCACTATGCCATTTAAATCGGGCATCTGATGGTCCATAAAGATCAGGTCGTAATGCTTGATGGAGATCTTTGTAATAGCTTCTTTGCCGCTTTGGGCCGTGTCAATCTGCAGCTTTAACGGTTTGAGCAGGCCGGTGGCCACGGTCAGGTTGACGGAATTGTCATCAACGATCAGAATTTGCGCTTCTGGCGCAATAAATTCATAATCCTCGTCCATTACATTGCTGTAGTGCATATCTATATTTTCGCGGTTAAACAGCATAGCCAGGTTCAAAGAATAGACCGGTTTTTTTACAGTCAGCAGGTTCGGCAGCGCGCGGCAGCTGTTCGTATCGTAAAAATCCAGCATCAGCACTGCCGTGATGGAAGGATGGTCTTTTACAAAAGACTCCACAGCAGCCGTGTACAGCGGCCGTTCCACAAAAAGGAACTCTGCACCAAGCTGTTCAAGACGGTTAAGCTCCTGTTCGTTTTGGACCGGATAGTAGTCGATATGCAGCCGCAGGATATCTTTTTTAAGCTGCGCATGGATGACGTCGTCCGCAATCAGGCCGGCGGCAGCGCGGGGCGGGTCTTTGATAGAGACACATGGCTTGGAGCGTGTAATACGCTGCGGCAGCTTAAAGGAAAACCGGGAGCCTTTGCCGTATTCGCTCTCCACATCGATCGTGCCCATCATCAGATGCAGAAGCTGCTGGCTGATCGCAAGCCCAAGGCCGGTGCCTTCCAGGTTCCGGTTGCGTTTGCTGTCGAGCTGCTGGAAGGACTGGAACAGCTTTTCCAAATCCTGTTTTTTAATCCCGATTCCGGTATCCTGTATGGTTACCTCCAGAATAATCTCATCTTCATTTTTGGCAAACGGTTCGCAGGTCATGGTAATGTAGCCGTCCTTTGTAAACTTTACGGCATTGTTTGTCAGATTCACCAGAATCTGCTTGATGCGCAGGCTGTCGCCCAGCAGCTCATACGGGATATCCGGAGAAATATCCAAAATCAGCTCCACCTTTTTCTGTCCGATGTGCGACATAATAATATTAGACACATCGTTGATCATGGACATCGGCTCGTATTCACCCATCGTAATTTCCATTTTTCCGGATTCGATTTTGGAAAAATCCAGAATATCGTTAATGATCATCAGCAGGTTTTTCCCCGAACTCTTGATCTGGTTGACATAATCACGCGCCGTAAGCGGCAGCTCTTCCCGCAGCGCCATCTCCGCCATGCCGATAATCGCATTCATCGGCGTACGGATCTCGTGGCTCATATTCGCCAGAAAGTCTGATTTCAAATGCGTAATCCGCTTAATTTTCGCGTTTTCCTGCAGAATTACATAATTATGGTACGCAATGCTGGACAGGGCATTTGTAATCGTATGCAAAAAGAGGGAAGCACGTTTCAGCGTTTCCCGCGGAAAAAATGGGACATTATGGTACGCCGCAAGGTATGCTTCCTGGTCAAGCCCAAGCTCGTTGGCAATATGGCGGATCCTGTCGTCATCCGGCGGTCCGTCCAGGAACTGCCCGCCGAAAAAACAGCCGATCAGCTGGCTGTTGATCATAATCGGCGCGGCAAAATTACGCAGTCCGGTATGGCAATGGTAGGTAATCGCCCTGCCCTGGTGAGACGCATGCGTAGCACAGTTGCGGTCACACGTCCGGCAGCGCTGCAGGCCGATCGTGGTCGCACGCGTATAACGGGAGCAAAAATCCGTCTGGCAGGAAGCGCCCGTTACATAATTCCCGTCAGCGTCCGTAATATAGGCAGCGATCCCGGTCATTTTAGAAAACGAGTTCTGCATCTCCTGCAAAATGGAAATATCGATCAGGTCTGTTAAATTTAAGGTCTCTTCCATATAAATCAACCTTCCTTCCAAGCTGGTCTATCTGGCTGTGTTCGTACAAAGTGTGTTCTCAATCGCTTCCACTAATTTGTCATGGTCAATCGGCTTTAGCAGGTATCCCTGCGGCTTTAAGGCAAGCACCTGCTGGATTTTCTTGCGGTCATTGAT
The DNA here is from genome assembly GCA_947564835.1 of uncultured Eubacterium sp. GTDB lineage: Bacteria > Bacillota > Clostridia > Lachnospirales > Lachnospiraceae > Eubacterium_J. The sequence continues at coordinate 9,102 of CANOET010000145.1, forward strand.
ACCAGTCAGAAAAATCACGGGGATATCCATCGTTACCGGATTATTGCGCAGCTTTTCCAGCACCTGCGGCCCGTTTTCCTCCGGCATCTCATAATCCAGCAGAATCAGATCCGTCATCTTCGTTTCCAGGAATTTCAGCGCCACTTTGCCGTTAATCGCGGTCGCGATATCATAGCTGTCGTCCAGATAGCGCTTAATCAGCTTCAGCATCCGGAAATCATCGTCCACAACAAGGATATGCTTACGTCCGCCTGTAGTAACAGGATGCAACAGGGCATCGATTTCGTCAAGCGCAGGCTGCGTCTGCGGATCCGCAGCCCGCGGCGCCGGTGCGGCAGGCTGCGGAATTGTTTCCCGGACGTTCAGGTTGCGCTTTATGTATGCCGAAATTCTATCTGCAATCTGCAGCGCAGTAAGCGGTTTGATCAGATCCATATCTGAGAAATCCGCGGATATTTTGCGCATCTCATCACAGTCATCCTGTGTTGCTACGACAAAAAACGGGGTCCTGCGTTCCAGTTTTGTATGCTTGATGGTGATCAGCTGTGTCATGGTGTCGCGTGCCTCATTGTTCATACAGTAGATGACGACATGCGGCTGAAAATATTTCAGGTGGCAGACAATATCGTCGAAGCGGCTGGAAGTACTCTGGCATTCCAGGATATTGTTTGCATGGAGGAACAGGTCTTCGATGGTTGCTTTGTTGTTGCCAAGTAATAGTACTTTGTATCTCATTGTAAACCTCCTAGAGTTGCTTTAGGGACTATGGGTGCAGTCCGCTTTCATACTTTTTTAGACTGTTTATGGGGTCTATTATAACAGTATATTTGGGTTTTGGAAAGTATAGAATTAAGATATGATAGTGTAACTTTACTTGAGGATTCAAAGAACAAGATAATACCCTAACCTGGATGAACCAGAAAAGAAACACTTTGATTGGCCAGGGGATGTGGCTTACCGGACGACTCTGCAGGTTGCGGCCAGGGGACGCGCCGGGAGGTACACCTTGGGCGGACAGGGGCAACGCTGCGGTGAACGAATCGCTAACTGCGACTAAGACAGTCGGGGTGAG
>CANOET010000146.1 GCA_947564835.1 uncultured Eubacterium sp.
AGCGCCCCTCGAACGTCCTTCCAAGGTGTACCTCCCGGCGCGTCCCCTGGCCACAGCCCGCAGAGTCTGGTTATTGGCAGGATTTACAACATATGAATTTACGTTTCATGTAAAGCCGGTGAAAACCAGCCGGATGAGGGGGAAAGGGCCTGGCGTGCAATATGGGTATTGAAACTCTTAGTCTTCTATGGCATGGTGTTCATAGAAACAATTTACAGACAGATTTCTTCCATCGCCTCTGTAATCTCACCCAACAGCCCCAACACATCTGCCTTTTTTGCATCCCGGCTGTTCATCGCCATATTATAAGAAAACACCGGATTCCTCCCAACTGCCGTAAATGTCATTCTGCCGCCGTACTTTTTCACAAGCTCCGGAATTTTGTCCGTCTTTATTTCAGCGTGTTCATGCATCATCATCCGCAGTGTCTTCCCTTTCTGTGTAATTTCTTTCATATAGACATGGTGGGCTTTTGCTTTTAACTGTGCGATTTTAAGCAAATTGCAGACTGATTCCGGCGGATCTCCGAAACGGTCCAGCAGCTCTTCCATCATCTCTTCTGCTTCCTCTTGTGATCCAATGCCTGCGACGCGCTTATAAATATCCAGCTTTTGATATTCGTTTGGAATGTAAACGGGCGGAATATAGGCATCGGTATCAATATCAATCGATGTTTCAAAATTTTCTGCAGCCGGAACGCCCTTTGCCTGCTTTACAGCTTCGTGCAGCATTTTACAATATAAGTCATAGCCGACTGCTTCCATATGGCCGCTTTGCTGTGCCCCGAGCAGATTCCCGGCGCCGCGGATTTCCAGGTCGCGCATGGCGATTTTAAAGCCGCTTCCAAGGTCTGTAAATTCCTTAATTGCAGCCAGCCGTTTTTCTGCGACTTCTTTGAGCATTTTGTCACGCCGGTACATCAAAAAAGCATAGGCTGTCCGGTTGGACCGGCCTACCCGCCCGCGGAGCTGATATAGCTGTGACAGCCCCATGTTGTCGGCGTCCTGGATAATCATGGTATTGACGTTTGAAATATCTAATCCTGTTTCAATAATTGTTGTAGATACCAGGATATCAATTTCTCCGTTAATAAATTGATACATGATTTTTTCCAGCTCCCGTTCTTTCATCTGGCCGTGCGCGATCGCTGTCACGGCATCCGGCACCAGTTTTTGTACCTTTGCGGCTACGTCTGCGATCTGGTTGACCCGGTTAAATACATAGTAGACCTGCCCGCCGCGTGCCAGCTCGCGCACAATCGCTTCCCGTACCATTTCTTCATTATATTCCAGTACATATGTCTGGATCGGCACGCGGTCTACCGGCGGTTCTTCCAGGACGCTCATATCCCGGATACCGATCAGGCTCATGTGAAGCGTCCGTGGGATCGGCGTTGCAGTCAGTGTCAGTACATCCACGTTTGTTTTCAGCCTTTTGATTTTTTCTTTATGCGTTACGCCAAAACGCTGCTCTTCGTCAACGATCAGCAGTCCCAGGTCTTTGTACTGCACGTCTTTGGATAATACCCGGTGGGTTCCGACTATGATGTCGACCATGCCCTGCTTTAATTCCTGAATGGTCTTTTTTTGCTGCGCCGATGTCCGGAACCGGCACAGCAGCCCGACAGTAACCGGGAAGTCCTGCATACGCTGTACAAAATTATTGTAAACCTGCTGTGCCAGAATTGTCGTCGGTGCCAGATAGACGACCTGCTTGCTTTCCTGCACGGCCTTAAAGGCTGCCCGGATCGCGATCTCTGTTTTTCCATAGCCGACGTCGCCGCAGATCAGGCGGTCCATAATTTTCGGGCTTTCCATATCCCGTTTTGTCGCTTCGATTGCAAGTGTCTGGTCTTCTGTTTCTTCAAAAGGAAACAGTTCCTCAAATTCTCTCTGCCAGACGGTATCCGGGCCATAAACATACCCCTTCTGATTCTCGCGCGCGGCATAAAGCTGTACAAGCTCGCCGGCAATTTCTTTTACGGCAGTACGTACTTTTGTCTTTGTCTTTTTCCAGTCCAGGCTGCCGAGCGAATTTAACTTTGGCTTGCGCTCGCCGGCGCCTGCGTATTTCTGAATCAGATCCAGCTGCGTTGCCAGTATATACAGCACGCCTCCTTTGTCATATTCAATTTTGATATAATCTTTGGTCGTTCCCTCCACTTCGATTTTTTCAATCCCGCGGTAAATGCCGAGGCCGTGGTTTTCATGTACGACATAATCCCCGACGTTCAGATCGTCAAAGCTTACTGTTTTTTCTCCGTTTTTTGTATGCCGCCGTTTTTTCTTCTTTTTTTCTGCGCCGAAAATATCGCTTTCCGATATAACGACGAATTTCAGCATCGGATATTCATAACCGCGCTTTACTTTTCCATACAGTGTCATGACTTCGCCGGGCTTTACTGGATGATCATAATCTTCCGTATAAAAGGCGTTGATTCCATTATCCACTAAATCCTGCGTCAGCCTTTGTGCTCTCGTTCTGGAACCGGATAATAAAATCATCTTATAATCTTTTTTCTTGTATTGCAGCAGATCTTTGACCAGCAGTTCAAAGCTGTTATGATACGGATTGACGGTACGCGTCTGCAGCGGATAGATCCGGACGGGTTCCATTTCCGGTATTTTTAATTCCAGCGTTGCCAGTGCGACCGTATGCAGCCGCTCAGCTTTGGCAAAGATTTCTCTGGCGCGGTAAAGTGCGTCCATCTGTCCCGGCAAAATATATCCCTTTTCCAGACGCTGCTGCATGCTTTCCATATATTCCGTCTCTACGGCCGAGCTTTGCTCCGCCAGACGGACCGGTTCATCCAGCGCCAGGATCGTGCGGTGCGGATCAAAATAATCCAGCAGCGAAACCGTCCGGTCTGTAAAATAGGACAGATAAGCATCCAGATTCCCGCTGCCGCCCAGTTCCTGCACTTCTTCGATCAGAGTATCCACGACACCCTGCAGGCGAAACGCTTCCTCTGTCTTACCTTCTCTACGCAGTCTGGAAACAGCCCGCTCGGTCTCTTCCCGCAGACGTCCGATACCCTGGCGGATCTGTGTAGGGTCCAGCAGGCATTCCACGGCAGGGCAGATGCGGATCTGATCCAGGTTTTCAATGGAACGCTGGCTCGATGCCTCAAAGCTGCGGATGGAATCGATCTCGTCCCCCCACAGTTCTATGCGGTACGGATTTTCTTCAGTCAGCACAAAAACATCCAAAATCCCGCCGCGCACGGCAAACTGGCCAGGCGCCTGTGCCTGATAATTCCGCTCGTACCCCATGGCCGCCAGCTCTTTTTGCATATGGCTGATATCCATCGTATTTCCAACGTGCAGATGCTTGATCTTTGCCAAAAATCCATCCGGCGCCGGCATCCGGTTCATCAGAGCATCAAACGTAGTAACAACTGTACATGCCTGGCCGTCGCCCAGCATCTGCAATACTTCAATCCGCTCTTTTGTCAGCTCATTGCCGCGGATATCCGATTGGTAAAATAAAATATCCTTTGCAGGAAAATACCGTACATTCCGGTCAAAAAAACGGTATTCCTCACAAAATTCCCGCGCACGCTGCTCCGAAAACGTGACAATCAGCCGGCTGTAATCTTCTCCGCTGAGGCAATGCACCAAATGCAGCTTCTGGGAATCAATACACCCGGTAACTTCGAGAATGCCGGATTTGTCCGGATTATGCAGGCAGGCACGGATCTCCTTATATTCCGTCATAGCCTGTAACGGCTCTGTAAATGCATTCATTTCTCATACTCCCGATTTCTTTTTCCATGTATATGGAAGGATCGCTGCTGTTCACACCTTGTTCAAGCACTTGCTGCTTGGACAAGACCAAAGAATGTGGCCTGCCAAGCATCCAGCCCTTCGCCAAAGGCGAACTTTCCATGGGCTGGATGCCGTTACAGTTCACACCTGTCCTGCTTTTTGGACAGGTGTGAACTGTAACGAAGGATCTGAATATACATGGTCATTTTAGGTTATTAAATCATAGATAGATTCTTAAATTTTCTTTTTATTATATAAATTCATAGCCTGCGCAGCATCACCTGATATGATCAGCTCTGCCGCAGCTACAGCATCTGCCATCGCTGCCTCTACAGCCTCCCGCTCTTCTTTTGCAAACCGTCCCAGGACATAATCAGCAAGGTCCCATCCGTCCGGTTTGCGTCCGACGCCGATTTTCATGCGGGCAAACGTCTGGGTCCCTGCATGCGCGATAATACTCTTGATCCCATTATGCCCGCCGGCGCTGCCTTTTAGCCGGATTCTGAGGTTCCCAGGCTCCAGGCTGATATCATCATAAATAACGAGCAGCTGCGTTTCCGGGTCCAGCTTATAAAAATCTAAGGCAGCCCGGATCGCTTCTCCGCTGTTATTCATAAATGTCTGCGGCTTCATCAGCAATACTTTCTGCCCTGCAATTACCCCGCTGCCGCAGGCCGATTTCAATTTTGCGTCCCGCAGAGGAATCCCGTATTTCTCTGCAATCTTGTCAATGGTATCGAATCCGATGTTATGTCTTGTCTTTTCATACTGCCTGGTCGGATTTCCAAGCCCTGCAATGAGATACATAATGGCTGTTTCTTCCTCGCTTTTCTTTCTTTGTCTTTCTGATCTGATTAATTTATTCTGTATGGTTTTTAAGAATTGCATCATTATTTAAATCCTTTTTAAATTATTAAAATCCATGTTATACACTGCGGACAGATGATGATGAGATAGATTTCTGAATATATTCTTTTACAATCATACCATAAGATGTGTCAAAAGAAAATATATTTTCTGCTGGGAAGGCAAATATTTTCACGCAAAATGATTGTTACCGTTTACACCTGTCCCAAAACAGGGCAGCTGCGAACGGTAACAGCATCCAGCCATGGAAAGTTTGCCTTCGGCGAAGGGCTGGATGCTTGCAACAAATGATTTGCTATTCACCCGTAAAAATGCTATAGTATAGCTTTCAGGATGATTTCATGTGGATGTTCCATCCATAAAAAATTTTAAGAAGTGAGGCATGGAAGATGGGAAAGGTGTTATTTTTTGATGTTGACGGAACGCTCGTAAACTTCCGGGGACAAATGCCGGAGTCAGCACGGGCGGCCTTGAAAAAAGTACAGGAAAACGGCCATCAGATCGTATTGTGCAGCGGACGTTCCAGGGTGCAGATTTATCCATGGCTGCTGGAGCTTGGCTTTGACGGGATTGTAGCTGCGACAGGAGCTTATGTGGAATATGGAGGCGAAACTGTCTACACGCATTATATGTCAGAAGACGAGATCCGCAGGGTTACGATGCTTTTGGATGAAGCGGATGCCTGTTATTCCGCACAGGCGAAAGACCGGATGATTACATCCGCAGCCCACCGCGACAGGCAGCTGGCCAGGTTCCGGGAACTGGCGGATGACGAGATGATTGAACAGATCTGGCAGCACATAGAGCTTGCAGACCATCTTGACCAATACGAAGATATTGAAAAACTGGTCTATTATGAAGCAAAGATGAGCGTTCCAAAAATCCGCGAACAGCTGTCCGGCCTTTGTGACGTGACAGAATCCAGCTTTGAGGAAGCGCAGGATGATTCCGGTGAAATTACCTGCAGCGGCGTGAATAAAGCCCTGGGCATGCAGAAGTATATCGTACATACGGGAGCTGCAAAAGCGGATACGATTGCGTTTGGGGATGGCCCGAATGATCTGGATATGGTGGAATATGCTTCCGTCGGCGTTGCGATGGGGAATGCGGTGCAGGCGCTGAAAGACAGGGCTGATTTTGTCACGAAGCATATTGATGAGGATGGTATTGCTTATGCTTTGCAAAAGCTGGGCTTGATCTGATAACCGCGGACTTCGTGCTGCTGCAGGGAGTCCGCGGTTGCTTCAGTTGGGTAAAACGGTCATTGCGGAATTTTCAGCACCTGGCCGATGCTCAGCATATCACTGCTCAGTCCGTTCAGGCTTTTAATTGCACTGACCGTTGTATTGTATTTTTGTGCAATCAGCCAGAGGGAATCACCGGCACGTACGGTATATTCCAGCTCTGGTGCAGCCTGGGATGACGGTATTTTCAGAATCTGCCCGACATCCAGCAAGTCGCTGGTCAATCCATTCATTTTTTTAATCGCGTCAACCGTTGTTTGATATTTCTGCGCGATCAACCAAAGAGAGTCGCCGGGCCTGACAGTATATTGTATCACAGATGTACTCTGCTCAGCCGGGATATTCAATACCTGCCCGATCATTAACAGGTCGCTGGACAGACCGTTCAGGTTCTTAATCGCCTGGACGGTTGTATGATATTTTTGCGCAATCAGCCATAAGCTGTCTCCCGGCTGCACAACATAACGGATCGTGTCAGAGCCTGTGCCGCCTGAAGGGATGTTCTGCTGGATGCCATGGTAAGTATCATACAGCGCCTTCCAGGTAAGCGGGCCGACGACGCCGTCCGGATTCAACCGCATCACACGCTGGAAAGCGGCCACCGCCTGTTTTGTACCGCTGCCGAATATGCCGTCCTGATCCGGACGGGGAACATCCGGGTAATATTCAGCGGCTATATTTAAAAGGTACTGCAGCGTAATTACATCCTGGCCTCTGGAGCCCTGGCGCAGAACCGAGGATGGCGGCACCGTGCCGATCCCCAGCGTGTTGCCTTCGCTTTCTAAGTCAGCCAGTCTGGAAACAGCCGTATAAATGCTGGAAATTTTGTACCAGGTACCCTTTCCGACAATGCCGTCCGGGGTCAGGTTGAAAATACGCTGGAATTTAGTAACGGCAGCTTTCGTACTGTCCTGAAAATTCCCTGCAGTGTCCGTGATGGCAGGAATGGCAGGATAATTGCGCCGGATCCGGTTCAGCCATGTCTGAATCGTCTGCACATCCAGCCCGGTACTGCCTGTGCGCAGCGGCGTTCCCGGGTAAGACGTAAGGACGCCTGTTATCGTATTCGTTTCTGCTATTTCAATATCCTTTGCATAATAAGAACGCAGAATCTGCAAAGGCGTATACCCGCGCTCCGCAAGCGTCACCGTCCCCCATTGGGACAATCCGTCGCAGGTGACCGTCGTACCATTGCAAAATGACGTAAAATACGGCGCAATCTGACCGCTGCGGCGGACATACTCATTAAAAATCTCATCCACAATCTGGCTGATAGAGGAATAGATTGCCCGTCCGTAAACAAATGCCTGGTCATAAGCCGTGCTGTTTGTAATGTCAAACGAATAGCCCTGGCCGCGGTACCATTCTGTATAAATACGATTTAATGCAAATGTAATAATGGCATAGATATTCGCAGTTAACGCCGTCTTAGGCCAGGTAGGATAAATTTCGCTGCTGGCCGCATTTTTCACATAATCCGGAAAAGATACCTGCACATTCCGGGCCGAGGCGTTCGGCGGGCCAAGATGGACAGTGATCGGATCTGGGATCACGACCTGGCGCAGCACATACGGGCTGGAAGACGGACCCTGCTGGCTGCGCATTTCGTGCGAGGCAACAGCAGGCTTTCCAATGATAACCTCTGTTTCAGAAGGCGAACGCTGCGTTTCCTGCATAGGTACAAGGGCAAGAGGCAGGACCGCGGTCTCCCCTTCATAAATCGGAAGGTCAGAGACACGCAGAGGCTGGAAGCCTGCAGCCTGTGCATGCACATTGTAGCTGATAAAAGGTGTTCCGGTGAAAAATGCGTTTTGGGAAAAGCTTTTATCGAGCGTTTCTAACGGGACAGGCTGTGTTTCTCCGCTTTCATCAGTTATCAGCTGGTAGATGGTGCGGGATTGGTCATCCGAGATGGTGATGCGGACGTTGCTTAGCGGGACAGCGCCGTGGGCTGTTTGTGCCTGGATTGTTAAATAACCGATTGCCATATAATTGGGTGGGTTCCTTTTTCACTAGTTTATGCGGAGGGTGGGGGAAAAATGTTAAGAAGTCTGAATTTGCATTGAGGAGGGGGAGGGGTGGCTAGGCGGACGACTCTGCGGGCAGGGGGATGTGGCTGTGCGGACGGCTCTGCGGGCGGTGGGCAGGCTTTACAACACTTTGCCCCTAAAAGAAACACTTTTGACATTGTGTTGCGTAAATTCAAAAAGCACAAACCGCTGACGTATCTCACAAATTGATTGATAACGCAGCGGTTTTTTCCGTGCAGAAAAGATCAGCTCTGTGTATCTTACTGCCTGAGGAAGAAATCTGAGACTCTATCTTCGTGACAGGGGTAGCGTATGTTTTTCACTGTTGTCAATGATTATTGTGATTGCATTGATGGCGCTGTTTTTAGGGGATATCCAGACAGAAGCGGTTACAGAATTATTAGGAAAATTTCCGGGACGTGATGCCGCAGAGGATCAAAATCACGCAAAATTGCTGGTCCTGTCCTGGACAACGGCAGGCATTCTTTCGATCAATGCAGTTACCGTCACTCTTTCCGCTCTGTCTTCTATGGTCAAAGATAAGGTAAGCGGCAGGATACATGCCATCTATACCGCTCCGGTAAGCCGGCTTACCATTGCGTCCGGATATATGCTGGCGGCATGGGCGGCTTCTGTATGGATCTGCGTACTGACACTGCTGCTGACAGAAATATACGGTGTAATCTGCGGACTGGAATGGTTTTCTTTGACAACCCATCTCAGCCTGTTTGGTATGATCCTGGTAAATTCATTCGCATACGCGGCCTTTATGTATGCAGCAGCCGTTCTGATCCACTCGGAAGGTGCCTGGAGCGGAATGGGAACCGTGATTGGGACACTGACCGGATTTTTAGGCGGTATTTATCTGCCGATCGGCGAACTTTCCCAGAATGTCGCAAACTTTATGAAATGCACTCCAATTATTTACGGAACCTCCATGTTCCGCAATATTATGACAAAAGATATTCTGGACATAACTTTTTCCGGTATACCGGAAGAGGCAGCTGCTGCTTACCGGGAAATTGTAGGAATTGATCTGTATGTTTCCGGGAAACAGGTAACATGCACAGCGTCTTTGGCTGTCCTCTTGATTTTTGGCGTAACTTTTCTTATGATAGGAGCAGCAGCTATCCGGCACGGAAACCGGACAGACCGGTAGCATCGTATATAAACCATGAAAAAAACAGATCACGGGAGAAATAGAACGACCGCCTATGAAAATTACAATAGAAACACCCGGACCAGGAGAAGAAGATGAAATCATTATCCGCTGCGCCGTATTGGACCAGGAGATCATACAGCTGATCAGCAGGCTCAAAAGAGGAAGAGAAAAGCTGCCAGCCTATCTTGACCAGGAAATTATTATGCTGCCGCTGAAAGATATCTACTATTTTGAATCTGTAGACCACAAAGTATTTGCTTATTGCCAGGAGCAGGTATATGAGGTACACAAAAAGCTATATGAACTGGAAGCCGATTACGCCAGCCAGGATTTTCTGCGCATCTCAAAATCAACCATTGTACATCTGCCCAAAATCGCGCATTTAAAACCACTGTTTAACGGACGGTTTGAAGCCGCTTTAAAAAACGGGGAAAAAGTAATTATATCCAGGCAATATGTCACAATGCTGAAGAAAAAACTTGGCATATAAGAAAGGAAAAGGAGTTGGATAAAATGATAATGAAAATAAAACTTTTTGTACAATGGTTTGCAGAATGGTTTGTATTTATAACAACCGGAACCCTGATTATCTGCGCCGTTAATTTTACATTCTTTTCCGAGCGGGAGACACTTCCAAAGGCGACATTATCGCACATCCTTATATGCAGCTTTCTGACAGCAGCTATTACAGCGGCCTTTTCACTGATAGAACCATTAAAGAAACGCAGTTGGATCATCTGCTTTCTTCTGCATATCGTCTGTCTGGATGTAACAATGATCGGATGCGGGCTCTTATTTGGATGGATTGACAAACATTTTGATATGATACAGATGTGCCTTTCCGTTGCAGGCGTCTATATGTTTGTGGTGACTATTTATTATATTCTGGATAAACATCATGCGGAAAAGATGAATATTAGCTTGCGGAAGCGTTATCAAGATGAAGATGACTTGACAGGCGGGCCATACAATTAGCAGAGCTGGACGGGCGGTGTAAGAATCGGCGACAGAATTGACATTGTGTTGCGTTTTTGATTGGCTATGCGGACGCCGGATG
>CANOET010000147.1 GCA_947564835.1 uncultured Eubacterium sp.
AAAATTTCCCAAAAGAAAACAACAATTTATTCACCGTTAAATGCACAACGCAGTAATAGTGGTAATAATTTTCTCCAGAAACTATTATTTTTTTTGCATTTAAAAAAAACGGATATAATACTGCAACATCTTCTCCTACATTTACAAAATCACTCACCGTTTCCTGAAACTGTATCAATAATTCTTTTCGAAATATTTTTGTCCATAAACTAAAACAAACATTCGGACAGAAAAAAGATTGGTCAGATACCATCCGTGCTAAAAATAGATTTGATAAAGCTTCCTGCTCGTATACACCTGGTTCTATCTTCTCCCGCTGAATCGTGCAATAGGTACCATAATCCCTGATAAACCCTGATGTAATTACATCTGCATTCGATGTTTCCAACAAACATATCATATCCATATACATATTACTTTCTATCCAGTCATCCGCATCTACATAGGACGCATACACTCCACAAGCATTCTTTAATCCCTCTTTTCTTGCACTAACCAGCCCGCCATTCTTTTTATGGATTACTTTCACACGTGGATCTTTTTCTGCATAAATATCACATATGGCTCCTGAACGATCTGTAGATCCATCATCGACTAATATAATTTCCATTTGATGATAGGATTGTTTCAGGACACTGTTTATACATCTATCTAAATAAGATTCTACGTTATAGACCGGAATAATAACAGAAAGCATAGGATTATATTTTTCATATTTCATTCAGGTCATCGCTCCGTTCTGTTCGCATTCTAAGCGTTCTTTCCATTCCTTTTTCCAAAGAAAACTTCGCCCTCCAACCCAGTTTTCTTATTTTTTGCTCATTTAATATTGCTTTTTCGGCTCTAGAATACCCAGCCGCTTCCTTTTTCTCAGGCTGGCGGTACACCACTTTTGTTCCCGCCCAGCCTGCTGCCATTTCTGCCAGCCTGTGTAATGTAATATCTGAGTCTTTTCCCTTTATATTGTATGCTTCCCCATTTTCCCCATATCCTGCTAAAAAAAGTACTGCATCTGCCGCATCCGCTGCATAAACATAAGAATAATATTGTTTCCCTTCGCTTTTAATAATGATATCATTTCTACATGTTGCCCTTTTTAGGAACTGCGACACTGCTTTCGTATCCTGTGGCAGTAATCCTGGTCCATAACATCTTGCAAGTCTTGCTATTACATAATCCAGTTTTTTTTCTGTATGATATGCCCTACAAAGCGCTTCTCCTGTTCGCTTACTTTCCGGATAGCCTGCCCGTAATGTATTACAGTCAATATCGCCACAGTCATCCTCCGCAAATATTTCTGTATTACCTCTGTTTTTACCATATACCTCAACCGAAGACAAAAAGAGAAACCTTTTACAATTATGCTCCACTGCAAACTTCAAAATATGATCTGTTCCAACTGTGTTCGTCCTTATGGTCTCTATCGGTTTTTCCGCATAGTCAAGTGGATGTGTATTGCTTGCAGCATGGATCACAAAATCAACATTTTCCTGTATTTGAAATTCATCCACATTAAGATCTGCGTTGTACAGAGTAAAATTATTGCAATTCAGATACGATGCAAATCTTTTTTCTGCTTCTACAGCCCGCCTGATATTCGCGTAAACTTTGCAATTCATTGCAAAATGATTGTTTGCATACATTAAGACATCCACAATTTCACTTCCGATTAATCCTCTGGCACCTGTAACCAAGACGGTTTTTCCTGTAAAAGTGCCCGCTTTTCTAATATTTTCAGCTATCTGTTGTATCTCTTTGAGGTATAATCTGTGTTTGTAATATTCCATTATGATCTCCTCTGTAGCAAAGCTTCAAAAATATCCACATCTTCTGCTGTAGTCAATTTTAAATTTTTTTCAGACCCTTTTGAAAAATAAATCGTTTCCCCTAAAAGGGTCATCAATGTACATGTTGCTGTCGTATCTTTTATTTTTCTTTTTTCTGCTTCCTTATGTGCCCACAACAGTTTTCCCATTGTATATGTATGAGGTGTCTGCGTACGGTATAATTGATTCCGGTCAAGCGATATATTTGATCTTTCTCCATCCTGACTGCGATACACTGCCTCTATACATGGCATTGCCGCTACTGCACTTCCATAACTACGATATACAGCAAGACTGTCGGAAATAATCTCTTCCGATACCAATGGCCTGTTCCCATCATGGATCATTATAATATCCTTCGGGCAACATACTTGCCTAAGCTGAAATAATCCATTTTTGATAGACTCCTGCCCGCTTGCTCCGCCATCAACTACCCACTTTAATTTACTGATTTCATATTGTTTTGCATATGCCCAGATCATATCCTTCCATGTGTCTATCGTAACAATAATGATTGCATCTATCTGAGGATGTTTCTGAAACGCTTCCATCGTATATAATATAACCGGCTTATTAGCAACATGTAGGAACTGTTTTGGTATTTCCATATGCATACGTGTTCCCTTTCCTGCCGCTGTCAATAACGCAATAATCATGTCTCAATACCTTCCTGTCCTAATCTGGAAACTGTATCTTTGTTACAGGATGCACTTTTCTCTTATTCTCAGGCGGCAGCCGCATATAATCACCAAATTCTTTTGTCAGCCATTCTTTGTAAGATGACTGGGCCTGAAAATCATATCCTTCAAACTTTACTTTGGTATATTTCTGATACCATTCTCTTTTATAGCCATTCAAATGTCCTGGAAGCGGAAATGTCAACGTACGGACATATTTTGTCTTTTTCTTGTTGCTCATCCGGATCAGACAATGATATATTTCTGCTATATTCTCTTTTGTCATAACATATAGGATCTGATAAATAATTCTGTAAATTAGATGATCTGCCGTTTTTCTTCCTACAGCCGACCACATCATTTTTCTTACAGCAAAGCACAAAAAAGCATGCACCTTTTTTGCGACTGCTCCATCCGGAATACCATCCCTCGGAAACACGTCCAGGAAAATTCCCTGCCCGTAAGGCATATCCTCTTGATTTTGCCTCAAAAAAACACTATCTTTTCTACGGACTTTCCCATATCCCCATCTATATCCTTTCGTGTTTTCAATATCCTGAAAATAAAACTTTTCCTTATCTAAATCATTTTTACATGCCTGCTGAAATTTTCTATATTCTTTACGCAACATTGAAATATCTGCATCGTCATCCCACGGGATAAAACCGTTATGACGCACAGCCCCCAATAATGTTCCGCCAGTAAGAGAATAATGTATATGATTTTTTCTACATATGCGATCTACTTCTAAAAGAATTTCCAGTTCTACCTTATGCAGATTACATAAAGATTCACTATCGAGAATCATCACTTAACTTTATTCCTTCCTTCTGATTATTTACAATCCTTATATTTTTAAAACCAGATTTCATGCAGATTTCTATTTAACATTTTTTCAAGATTTCTCACGCTTTGGTAAAAATGCTGCTCTAGTTTTTTCTGTTCTTTTTTATCTGCATCCAGATTTTCTAATCGGCTCTCCTGATCATACTTTTCACATATATCCCAAAATTCCCTCTTTAACTTCTCTCTGCTTATATGATCTTTCTTTATCCCTTCATAGTGATTTAACATCCATTGAAGTTCTGTTTTACGCTTCGCAACCTTAAATCCATCCATATTTTGCATAACAAAATTACCTTCATTGATTTTTGGAAGTCTCACATCATTTTCTTCTCCATCAATTCCTATAAATTTAAATATACGATTTAATTCCCGGTGTTCCCATTTTATTAATTCTTCAAATATAATCATATGTATCTGTTCTTTAGAAAAATATTTTAAAAAATCTTGATACCAATAATCATAATTAAATACATACTTGCTTGCTATCATTTATTACTCTTTCACAATACTTGGAAAACATTTCTTTATGATAACTACCATATTTATCATATATCTCTTGAAAAATATCTTCCGCATATCCATCCCTGTTCAACATTTTAAACATAGAAAAAGTCGCATCAACAGGATTACGCATCATAAGTATAATTTTGACATTTTTTCCAAAACACATATAAATATCTTTTGCATTCAAGTAAAAAGACGGATCCACCATACCTACTATTTCCTGGCTTTCTTATGCAAGAAAAGTACCTTTTTATTAATTTTTCTTCTGCATGATTGACATGATGAAACCATGAAAAATATGCGGTCTCCTTTTCCACCGGAACATAGACGCGGTCTATATTCATAAAAACACGATGTAAAGCCGTCGTACCACATTTCATGAATCCAGCCACCAGAAAAGTCAGACCATGATATGGAACTATCATTCCCTTTATACCCCCCTCCGCAATTTTTCTATATATTTCGTCCGTCAAACAATAATAATTGCTAATACCAAATTTATCTAGCTGTGTTATTATGCTTTTTTGATATCTTAACGATACTGCCAATATCACACAAGTATCCTCATATACTGTTTGGTTGAATAATTCCCCTGCTTCGCTAATTAAAATATTCCTATATTCACCAGGAGTGTTTGTACGATCTGTAACAACCACACTCTTGATCTTCTTTTTTTGACCAATATCTATGACATAATCAATGAACGCTTTTCCATAATTTCCAATACCATATACGATAATACTTTTGTATTTGCTCAAACAGTTATCCAAGTCTTTAACGTCATAAAAAACCATTTTATTCCCTTGCCCTTTTTAAAAGAAACGCTTCCATTACCCCCGCAGCTGCAATGGACTCCTCCGCTGTAAATTTAAACGCCCTATTCTGATGCCCTTGTATCATTGCCGCAAAATCACTGATTTCATACCGCAGCCCATCCCCGAGAAAGTTTGAAAAATACCGCTCCTTTCTGGACGGGTCTTCATAGCGCACTTCAAAATACTGCGTCAGCCACCACGGCGATTCTGCCAGGATATACCCTTGTGTCCCTGAGATCAGCAGTTGGCCCTCTGATTTTACACCGACTCCGCTTTTGGAAAGTGCCATCCCATTCTCATATACAAAAGAAGCCTTCGTATAAAGGTCAATTCCGTTCCTGTCCAGGATACTGTCAAACCGCAGTTCCTGATAATCCGTCCCCATCAGCTTGAGAATCGGCAGAAGCGTATGGCTTCCAAACTCCGTAAACCCGCCGCCATATTTTACATCCGTACATTCTCTGCGTTTTTTATCCGCCAGTCTCGTAAAGCATGCTTCCACATCACAGATCTTTCCTATAATCCCGCTTTTTGCAATGCCGATCAACTGGACAAAACCTGGGCAATACGCCGTCTTTACAGCCTCTAGCAGAACCAGCTTCTTTCCTAATGCCAGTGCATACAGCTCTTCTGCTTCTTTTTTACAGAAAGCAAGCGGTTTCTCACACAGCACATGCTTCCCGGCTCCCAGAGCCCGCCTGGCATACCCGTAATGTGTCTCATGAGGTGACGCAATATAAACAGCATCCACAGCATCGAAAAACACATCCAGATCATCTGTCGCCAAATCCAGTTCAAATCTCTCCCTGAACTGTTCAGCACTCGTTCGGCATGGGTTACAGACGCTGTTCACAATCACACCGCTGACATATTTAGCTTCCGGCACAAACCGTATCGCAATACGCCCAGTGCCAATTACTCCAATACGGATAATCGGATACTGCTGTGTTCTTATAACAGTAGATGAAATGTTTTTGGTTCGCTCCAGATAGACAACTTGACAGTATTGCTTCATATGATCAAAAGCACCTATCCAGTCAGAACCCACTGTAAAAATGTCTATGCCATATTTCTGCACGTCTTCCGCCTTCTGCCCCGGATGATCTTCCACAATCACCTCATCGGCAAATCCTGTCTGTCTGACATGCTCAATCCGTTTATCCAGGGAATCTACAATATTTAGTTTTCCGCGGGATTCATCATACTGTTCCGTCGTTACGCCAACAATCAAATAATCCCCTAATGCTTTTGCTCTTTTCAAGAGATTGTAATGCCCTTCGTGAAACAAATCAAAAGAGCCATACGTAATCACTTTTTTCATCTCTGCGTCTTTCCCTGCCTGCTTTGTGTTTCATCAATCCGCTTTGTAATCCCACTGTCATCTTTTCTCACTGCGCGGTTCTGCAAATGTCCTGCTTTTTATCGTTATCTTAAGCCATCCTTTTCTTCTTCCATTTTTACAGTTTCCATATCTGTCCCTTCCTCTTCTTCAAAGTTCAGCCTCTTTTCTTCCACCACCAGTGGCCTGTGTATGACCCTTGTATTGATATTCAGGATGTATTCCCCCAGCAATCCGGTAAAAAACAGCTGCACCGACCCCAGCAGGAAGATCCCGATCACCATCGGCGCGTTCCCCGCCTGGAACGTATACCAATGCGTCAGCTTATACACCAGATAAAACAATGCCACGCAAAGGCTCACCGCCGAAGCCCCGAACCCCAGAAACGTCGCAAGCCTCAGCCCCACCTTCGTATACGAGGTAAAACTCAGCATCGCCGCATCATACAGGCTGTAAAAACTGTTGTGCGTCTTCCCTGCACGCCGCTTCTCCTGCCGGTACGGCACTTCCACCCGGTTAAATCCCTTCCCGTACTCCGCCACAATCCCGCGGATGAACGGCACCGGGTCATCCAGTTCCCTTAAAAGCCGGATAAACGACCGGTCATATAGTCCAAACCCGGTAAAGTGTTCGATCATCTCCGCTGCGGACATATTTTTTATAATCTTGTAGTACACCGTCCGCAGAAAGTACACCGCTTTGTTTTCCCTGCTGCTTGTCTTCACGCCGCTGACAATCTGATGCCCTTTTTCCCATTCCTCCACAAACTGTGGGATTAACTCCACTGGGTCCTGGAAATCGCAGCACATGCATACCACACAGTCGCCCGAAGCCTGGCACATTGCATAAAATGGGGAATTAAACTGCCCGAAATTCGTCACGTTAAAGATCGCCTTTACCTTCCGGTTCCCGGCGCACACTTCCTCCAGCGCTTCCCTGGTCCCGTCCGTGGAACGGTTGTCTATAAACAGGATTTCGTAATCATACCGCGGCAGCGCCTCCCGCAGCACATTGTCCACCGTAAAGGCCATCAGAGCCACATTTTCCACTTCGTTATAGCATGGTATTACTATGCTGATCTTCTTCATGTCCCTCTGTCCATCCTATGTGTATCCGAACATCCGTCTGTATCACTTGCTCCGGCTTACATCCACCTGTATCACTTGCTCCAGCTCTTCCTTCGGCAGCCGCGGCGCCAGGTCTTCCAGCGGCAGCGACACCATCCGCCCGTCTGCAAGCTTTTCCGACGCGGCCTTCGGTTCAAAGCACTGTTTTGTATCCACAACCACCTCGCAGATACAAAAACCCTCTGTCTTTAGGATCCCCGGTATACTTTCCAGCTGCGCATTGCTGTCAATCCGAAAATACGGATACCCGTAAGCCTGCGCCAACTTTTCCATGGACGGAAAGCTAAGATCTCCGCTGTCCGTCCCGACACCCACAAGCGGCCCTGGAAAATAGCTGTGCTGGGTCTGTCGTATGGAATGGTAGCCGCCGTTGTTCATCACAAATATTTTGACCGGGAGCCTGTGGTGGATAATCGTCTGCAGCTCCTGCAGGTTCATCTGGATGCTCCCGTCCCCGGTCAGGCACAATATTTCCTGCCTGCCCGACGCAAAGCACGCCCCTATTGCCGCCGGGAGGTCATAGCCCATGGAAGCCGCCCCGGAATTAATCAGAAACCGCTGCCCGGGTTTGACCACAAATGCCTGGCTGCCCGCCACGCTTGCGGAACCGTTCCCGACAACTGTAATCTGACCTTGCGGCAGGGATTCGCTGAGTGTGCGGATGAAGGCATACACATTGGCCGGCTGCTGCTGACTGAAATGCTTTTCCTGCACCACCGGGTACTGCCTCCGCCATTCCTGGCAGCATCTGACCCACATCCCGTGCGGCTGGTCCGCGCCCGTCCCGCATCCTGGCAGCGTCCGGCTGTTTCCCGTCCCATCTGTCCCGCATCCCGGCAGTACCCGGCTGTTTCCCATTCCGTCCGCATCATATCCCGGCAGTGTCCGGTTGTTCCCTTCCCTGCCGCACACCTGCTTTTCCCCATCCCGCCCCTGCACGGCCTCCGGCGGATGCGGCATGCCTAGGTTGCGGGCCAGTGCTTCCAAAAGGTCATACGCATCCGCCCAGACTGGCAGGTCCGCATGGACTGTCGGCTTTTTCAGCTCCTCCCGGTCAATGTCCGCCACAATTGTATAGGCATGCGGCGCCCAGCTTTTGTATGCATACCCGACCTGGCGGATGGACAGCCTGCTTCCAACCGAAAACAGCACGTCGCTGCTTTGCACCGCCCAGTTGCCTGCACGGTCACCCATGATCCCGGCACGTCCCGCATATAACGGATGGCTGTCATCAATCAGGTCGATGCTGTTCCATCCGGTTACCACCGGCACCTGCAGTTTTTCCGCCGCCTGCAGCAAAAGCTCCCCGGCCCCGGCTGTCCGGACCCCGTTCCCCGCATGGATCACGGGCCTTTCTGCCGTCTGCAGCTTTTCTATTATCCGGGCCGCAGTCTGGTCCGCCGCTTTCGGCGGCAGGGCATACGGGCCTGCGGTATTTTCACATTCCTTCTGCACCGCTAAATCACATGCCAGGCCTTCCGGCTCCACATAAGCCCCCTGCACATCCAGCGGGATATCCAGCCAGCACGGGCCGGGCCTTCCGGATTTTGCAAGGAATACCGCTTTTTCCAGGCAGCCGGGAACCTTTTCCGGCTCTGTCACCATCTGTGCATATTTCGTCATACACTGCACGGCCTTCGTAATATCAAACTCCTGGTCTCCCAGCGCACGGATATTAAGCCCCGTGCTGCGTGCTGTCAGATCGCTGCGCACCTGCCCGGAAATAACCAGCAGCGGGATCGAATCCAGCCAGGCCCCCAGCACCCCGGTCAGCGCATTCGTGCCGCCCGGCCCGGTCGTCACGCAGACTGCCGCCATCCGGTTATGGACCCTCGCATATGCCTCCGCCGCCATGGCGCATGCCTGCTCATGGTGCTGGTAGATGCAGGTCAACCCTTCTTTATGGCCGAATGCATCGTTCAGATGCATGGCGCCGCCCCCGGTAACCGTAAACACGTGGGTGATTCCGTTCTTTACCAGAAAGCCTGCGATATAATCCGCAACCCTGATTTTCCTCTTCATCCCTGACGCTTCCTTACTCTTTCTGATCTTTACAAAGCCATCCGCTGCCATGCAGCCGGATGAAATACAAGCCCCTTATCTGCCGTTTTACACACCGCGCCGTCTGCCGTCCGTTCATGAAATTTCCCGTCATGCTGACTCCGGCACTGCCTTCGCACAGGCTCTGCCATGCCGGTTCCAGTGTTGCCTCCAGCAAAGATCCCCTTATACTGACACTGATACCGGCTTCCTCATACTGACTCCGGTACCGACGCTGGCCAGACTCCATCATACGGATTCCAGCACCGACTCCGCCATATATTCCACCATTCCGTCTGTCATCCCCGGATACACACCAACCCAGAACGTATCCCGCATCACCCGGTCCGTATGCACAAGGTCTCCTACAACGCGGTACCCGCGTCCTTCCGCCTTCATCTGCGCAAAACATGGATGCCTCGTCAGGTTCCCTGCAAACAACATACGCGTCTGCACACCTTTTTCCTCTATCCGGCGCACCACCTCCTGCCTGCGCACGCCTTTCCGGCAGGTCAGCGGGAACCCGAACCAGCTCGGATCGGAATTATCCTCCGCTTCCGGCAATACCAGCCTGTCCCCCGCCGGTGCAAGCATGCGTTCCAGCATCCGGAAATGTCGCCTGCGCCTGTCTGCAAACTCCGGCAGCTTTTCCAGCTGCGCGCATCCGACCGCCGCCTGCATGTCCGTTGCCTTGAGGTTATACCCGAAATGCGAGTAGACATATTTATGGTCATACCCCTCCGGCAGCTCCCCGTACCGCCCTTCAAACCGTCGCCCGCAGACACCGTCCCGCCCCGGCGGGCACTGGCAGTCCCGGCCCCAGTCACGCAGGGACCGGATAATCCGGTGCAGCAGCGGGCTGTCCGTATACACGGCGCCGCCTTCCCCCGTTGTCATATGGTGCGGCGGGTAAAAGC
>CANOET010000148.1 GCA_947564835.1 uncultured Eubacterium sp.
CGCGCCCGGCCGGTGCCACTGTGTAAATGCAGAATACCTAGGGATTCTTAACATTCTGGAATAGGAGCCGGAAGCCAGGCCCTTTCCCCCTCATCCGGCGTCCGCCTAGCCACTAAAAAACGCAACACAATGTCAATTCTGCTACCGAAATCAAAATTTTGCCCTTTTGCGCAGGAAATCGTTCTTATGTGCCTAAAAGACAGAAATGAGCTTGTAAAAGGAAGGAGCTCGTGACATACACGTTGAAACTATGATTAGATTTCCGAAGGAATGTCTGGTATTTCCATATGGGGCTGATGCAGTTTCTATGCTCTGGTGTGTTAACTTTGCTTTCTGTATACGGGAGCGCAAGGGTGCTTTTTGCCTGCGAAAAGGAAACCACAGTTCTTGTACTGCTGTTTTCCATGATTCTGGGAGGTCTGTATACGGCGGTGAAACAGAAGTTTGGAGTGGTTATGGGGACATTTGCGGCAGCAGGAGCCTATATGCTTGCGGCAGTCAGTGTATTATGAAAGCGTGGTTATTTTTTTCGTGTGCTTATTCTGACGCGCGCCAGTCTTTTTATTGACAAATAGGTATGATGTGGTAGAATTTAAGTGTTCCGATCCTGCAGCCAAAACATACGCCTGCCGCATGCCTGTGCAGGGCGGTCCAAACATCTTAAATCTGAAAATGGAGGAAAATATGTCAGAAGTATACAACCACAAAGTGGTCGAGAAAAAATGGCAGGAAATCTGGGATGACGAAAAAGCGTTCGCTGCATCCGATGACTATTCCAAGCCGAAGTACTACGCACTGGTAGAGTTTCCGTATCCGTCCGGACAGGGGCTGCATGTCGGCCATCCGCGGCCATATACGGCGCTGGATATCGTGGCGCGCAAACGCCGGATGCAGGGGTATAATGTCTTGTATCCGATGGGCTGGGACGCGTTCGGCCTGCCGACGGAGAACTATGCCATAAAAAATAAGATCCATCCAAAGACGGTAACGAAAAATAATATCGTCCGTTTTAAGGAACAGCTTCATGCCCTTGGCTATTCGTTTGACTGGGAGCGGGAAGTGAACACGACAGACCCGGATTATTATAAATGGACGCAGTGGATTTTTTTAAAGCTGTACAAAGCCGGGCTTGCTTATAAAAAAGAAATGCCGATCAACTGGTGTACGAGCTGTAAAGTCGGCCTTGCGAATGAAGAAGTCGTGAACGGTGTCTGCGAGCGGTGCGGTTCCCCGGTTGTCCGTAAAGTGAAGAGCGAGTGGATGTTAAAGATTACGGATTACGCGGAAAAACTGATCGAGGGCCTGGACGGTGTGGATTATATTGAGCGGGTCAAAACACAGCAGCGCAACTGGATCGGTAAATCGCAGGGCGCGGAAGTGGATTTTTCGATCAAGGGAAAAGAAGACAAGCTGCGGATCTATACGACGCGTTCGGATACGCTGTTCGGCGTTACGTATATGGTCGTATCGCCGGAACACCCGATGATTGAAAAATATAAGGAAGAATTAAAAAATTGGGATGAAATCGAGGCTTACAGAGAGCAGGCTGCGCATAAATCAGACTTTGAACGCGCGGAGCTGGCAAAGGAAAAGACAGGTGTCTGCATTGACGGCCTGACGGCGGTGAACCCGGTGAATGGGAAAGAGATTCCGATCTGGATTTCGGATTATGTCCTGATGTCTTACGGGACAGGCGCGATTATGGCGGTTCCGGCGCATGACCAGAGGGACTGGGAATTTGCAAAAAAATTTGGCCTGCCGATGATCCAGGTAGTTTCCAAAAATGGAAAGGAAGCGGATATTTCTAAGGAAGCTTTTACGGATGTGGCAACCGGTGTGATTGTTAATTCTGATTTTATAAACGGAATGGATGTAAAGGAAGCGCAGAAAAAAATGATTGCGTTTCTGGAAGAGCATAAAATCGGTACGGCAAAGACGAATTATAAATTAAGGGACTGGGTATTTTCACGCCAGCGCTACTGGGGCGAACCGATTCCGATTGTACATTGCGAAGCATGCGGGCCTGTGCCGGTGGATGAAAGCGAGCTTCCGCTGGAGCTGCCGGAAGTGGACAGCTATATGCCGACCGATAACGGGGAATCCCCGCTGGCTGCTATGACGCAGTGGGTGCAGACGACGTGCCCTTGCTGCGGCGGCCCTGCAAAGCGCGAGACGGACACTATGCCGCAGTGGGCAGGCTCCTCGTGGTATTTCCTGCGGTATACGGACCCGAAAAATAAAAAAGCTCTGGCAAGCAAAGAAGCTTTGGATTACTGGATGCCGGTAGACTGGTATAACGGCGGCATGGAGCATACGACACTGCATCTTTTGTATTCCAGGTTCTGGCACAAATTTTTGTATGATATCAAACAGGTACCGTGTCCGGAGCCATATCAGAAACGTACATCCCATGGCATGATTCTTGGCGAAAACGGCGAGAAAATGTCCAAATCCAGAGGGAACGTCGTGAATCCGGACGATATTGTCAGGGATTACGGCGCGGATACCCTGCGTACTTATGAGATGTTTATCGGCGCGTTTGACCTGGCGGCGTCCTGGTCGGAAGACGGGGTGAAGGGGTGCCGCAGATTTTTAGAGCGTGTATGGAAGCTGCAGGACCTGGTCACAGAGGAAAGCGGCTATTCCAAAGACCTTGAGACAAAAATGCACCAGACGGTGAAAAAAGTCAGCAATGATTTTGAAAACCTGAAATACAATACGGCGATCGCGGCGATGATGGCGCTGATCAACGATTTTTATAAAAAGAACAGCCTGACCAGGGATGAATATCAGACACTGCTGATCCTGCTGAATCCGGTAGCGCCGCATATTACGGAAGAATTGTGGGAGACTATGGGGTATGGCGGACGGATTTACAAGCAGCAATGGCCGTCTTATGACGAGGCAAAGACGGTCGAATCTACGGTAGAGATCGCCGTACAGATCAACGGCAGAGTAAAAGCGACCATACAGATTGATAAAGACGCTGCGAAAGAAGAAGCAATTGCCCTCGGAAAAGAAGCAGTTGCAGAAAAACTGACCGGAACCATTGTCAAGGAGATCTATGTACCGGGCAGAATTGTAAATCTTGTGCAGAAATAACCTTTGAAATCCCAGGAAAGGAAAAGCTGCCAGCTACAGTCACGCTGCTGGCAGCAGGTAAGATATGGACGGTAGATACAAAGAAAACAGGCGAAGGAACAACATACAGTTTGGCAGATTTTGCAGGGCTTGGGCCATTTTGCTCGCAGCCTTTTTGATCCGGCAGCCGGCAGGCGCGCAGGAAGTCCGCGCAGCCGGCTGGGTATTCCAAGAGCCGGCGATTACCCTGGAAGACACCAGATATACTATGCTGGCAGGGCAGAAAATCAAGCTGAAAGCAACTGTTTGGGAGGAACGGCTGCAGTCTGAAACCATTGTCTGGTCGGCCAGCCCGCAGCAGGTCTTAACAGTCAGCCAGAACGGGACCGTCAAGGCAAAAAGCGAAGGGACAGCTCTGGTTACAGCTTCCGTCAAAGGCACCGGTGAGGCGGTTACCTGTCAGATCCATGTCATTAAGAAGGCAGCCCAGAAAAAAAACGCCAAGGATGTGGCAGCGATTAAAAAAATCATCCAGTCACAGCCTGGCGCATCGCTCAGCAAAGACCTGGACAGCAGCCAATATACCTGGACAGATATGGGCAAGCAAAGCCGCCTGACACGGATTGCCTGGCCAGACACAGGATTGGAAGGGAAGATCTCGTTTGCGGGGCTGCCGAAGCTGGAAGCGCTGGATATCCGATACGGTAACCTGACCAGCCTGAACATCAGCAAAAACCCGGCATTAAAAGAGATGGACTGCTCCTTCCAGCAGCTGGAAGCGCTCGATACCAGCGCCCACCCGTCTCTGGAAGCCTTAAGCTGCAGCGGAAACCAGCTGACGGCCCTGGATCTGCGCAAAAATAAAAAGCTGATCCGCCTTTCCTGCAGTGAAAACCAGCTGACCGCGTTAAATACGCAAAAAAATCCGTCATTAACACAGATCATCTGCGATCAAAACCAGCTGACGGCCCTGGATACACAGCAAAATCCGTCTCTGGAAGTGCTTTCCTGCAGCGAAAACCAGCTGGCTGCCCTGGATGTGCAAAAAAATCCGGTGCTTATAACGTTCAGCTGCGCAAAAAACCAGCTGACTGCGATAGATACACAGCAAAATCCGGCGCTGGAAGAATTAAGCTGTAACAGCAATCAGCTGACCGCCCTGGACATACAAAAAAATCCGGCGCTGAAAAGGCTGAATTGCAAGGAAAACCAGCTGGCCGCCCTGGATTTGCAAAAAAATCCAAAGCTGGAAATCCTGCTGGCAGATGATAATCAGCTAACCGCCCTGGACCTGCAGAAAAATCCGGCGCTGACAGAAGTAAGCTGCGAGCTGAACCGCCTGACAGAGCTGAATCTCAAAAAGAACTTGTCCCTAAAGAAATTAAACTGCGGTGCAAACCAGCTGACCACCCTCAGCATCAGCAGCAATCCGGCTATGACCGACCTGCAGTGTCCGTCCAACGAATTAACCAGCCTCAGCATCAGCGGCAACAAAAAGCTGGTTGACCTGGACTGCGCCTACAACCGTCTGACCAAACTGGACACATCCAAAAATGCAGCGCTGGCATACCTGAACGCTTCCTTCAATGGATTAAAGACCCTGAACCTGGGCGGCACGAAACAGTTAGAAGAAATCTACTGCAGCAGAAATCAAATTTCTACCTTGAACGTAACAAAGAACAAAGCGCTGAAAAAACTGGTCTGCAACGAAAACCGCGTGACGGATCTGGACCTTAGCCAGAACCCGCAGCTGGAAGTGCTGGACTGCGCAGGCAACCGCCTAAGCGGCTTGTCTTTGCGGAAAAATACAAAGCTGACCAGGCTGCACTGCAATTCCAACGAACTGACGCAGCTGAACACAGACGCCAATCCGGCACTGACCCAGTTAAAATGCAATTCCAACGAATTAACAGCACTGGATATCAGCGCCAACACATCACTGACAAAACTAAACTGCGACAAAAACAGCCTGCGCACACTGACCGTAACAACAAATGCATCACTCAAAGTACTCACCTGTACGCAAAACGAGCTGACAGCGCTGGATACAGCCGCTTTTCCGGCATTGGAGGATCTGGAATGTTCCAAAAATAAACTGACTTCACTGGATGTCAGTGCCAATCCAATGCTAAAAACGCTCGGGTGCCAGTCCAATGCACTGAAAGAACTGGACATAACCGCCAATCCTGTGTTGGAGACATTATTCTGCCAGGACAACCAGATCCGCAGCCTGAATCTGCAGGCCAATCCGGCACTGGATTTGATTTACCGGGATAAAGATGTGGAAGTGACGGGGTATGGGGAGCAGCCGCAGGAGGAAGAGGAAGCTGAAGAAGCTGAGGAGTAATCCCTATACTGGATGAACCAGAAAAGAAATACTTTGATTGGCCAGGGGATGTGGCTCACCGGACGACTCTGCGGGTTGTGGCCAGGGGACACGCCGGGAGGTACACCTTGGGCGGACTGGGGCGTCCCCTGGCCACAGTCCGCAGAGTCGTCCGGTTAGCCACATCCCCCCGGATTTAAAAAAATTCAAAATCCCCTTGACTTCCCCAAAAAACTATGCTATCCTATACTCGTTGTAAAAACAAAGTAGAGTATCCACTCTCACCTTAGCATAATTGCGTGACTAAGCGTTCATAACGACAAAACCAGTTCAGCGATCTGAATTGATGTCTTAGAAAGTGGATGTTCTGCCTATCCACTTTATTTTTTTGGAGGTGTAAAACCATTAGTGATTTAATGATTAATGAACAGATCCGTGACAGGGAAGTTCGCTTAATTGGTGAGGACGGACAGCAGCTTGGAATCATGTCCGCAAAAGAAGCAATGAAACTTGCGCAGGAGGCAGAACTTGATTTGGTAAAGATTGCGCCGACCGCAAAGCCGCCGGTATGCAAAATAATTGATTATGGGAAATACCGTTATGAACTGGCCCGTAAGGAAAAAGAGGCCAGGAAAAAGCAGAAAGTGGTAGAGCTTAAGGAAGTACGCCTTTCGCCAAATATTGATTCAAATGATCTGAATACCAAAATTAATGCTGCCAGGAAGTTTGTGACCAAAGGGAACAAAGTAAAAATCACACTGCGTTTCCGCGGGCGTGAGATGGCTCATATGCAGGCCAGCAGGCATATTTTAGACGATATTGCAAAAGAGCTGGAAGAAGTGGCAGTAGTGGAAAAAGCACCGAAAGTCGAAGGACGCGCAATCAGCATGGTGCTGGCAGAAAAAAAATAAAATTACAGGAATTGATATGAAGGAGGTATTGGCCATGCCAAAAATGAAAACGAAAAGATCAGCCGCTAAACGCTTTAAAGTGACAGGAACTGGTAAATTAAAAAGAAATAAAGCTTACAAAAGACATATCTTAACAAAGAAGTCTCCGAAGACAAAGAGGAATCTGAGGAAAGCTACAACGGTAGATGCAACGAATGTAAAAAATATGAAGCAGATTTTACCATATATTTAAGAAGTGAAGGAGGAGATCAGATATGGCAAGAATAAAAGGCGGCTTAAACGCAAAGAAAAAACATAAAAAAGTATTAAAGCTGGCAAAAGGCTACAGAGGCGCGCGTTCCAAACAGTACCGCGTTGCGAAGCAGTCTGTAATGCGTGCGCTGGCATCTGCTTATAAAGGGCGTAAAGAAAGAAAAAGACAGTTCCGCAGCTTATGGATTGCACGTATCAATGCTGCCGCAAGGATGAACGGCATTTCCTACAGCCGCTTTATGCATGGCTTAAAGCTGGCAAATATTGACCTGAACCGCAAGGTATTGGCGGATATGGCTGTCAATGATGCGGAAGGTTTTGCAAAATTAGCTGCGATCGCAAAAGAAAAAGCAGCTTAGTGGACAAGCATCAGACCCTCGTAAACAATCTTGTTTGCGGGGGCGTTTTATGTTTTCCGGTTTGCTGCTGGCAGAAAAGAGGGGGATTTTATGCGTGAATCGTTTGAGAGGAACAAAAAAGGAATTTTGCTGATGGTTATCGCGGCTGTGTTTGCCTGTGTGGGACAGCTGCTTTGGAAGCTGTCTGTGACGGAAGGGGTCCTTTTTATGCTGGCGGGGTTCGGGCTGTATGGATGCGGGGCCCTGCTGATGCTGATCGCGTACCGTTACGGGAGTGTTTCGGTCTTACAGCCGATGCTGAGTACGAATTATGTGCTGAGTGCCGTACTCGGGTATTTTGTGCTGCAGGAAAAACTATCGGTGTTAAAGGTTGCCGGTATTCTCATTATTACATCGGGCGTGATCCTGATCGGCGGAGGAGATGCAGAATGATTTATGTTTGTCTGATTTTATGCATGACGTTTATGGGTTCGGTAGCTTCTGTTTTTTTGAAAAAGGCATCCGGAAGCGATGGATTATTACAAATGCTTTTGAACCGTAACTTATATATCGGCGGCTTTTTGTATGTGGCCGGGGCAGCGGCGAATATTATTGTCCTGCGGTATCTGGATTATTCCGTTGTACTGCCTTTGACTTCGGTTACCTATATCTGGACGATGGTGCTTTCGAATCGGATGCTGGATGAAAAGATTACGAAGAAAAAAATCCTGGGCGTAGCCTGCATTGTGCTTGGAGCAATTTGCGTGGCAATCTAAGCCTGTTTTCTTAACCTGTGGTTAAATTTCTGCCAAATAATATTAACAACGATTCTATTGCGGGTATTTTTCCTGTCTGTTATAGTAATTGCAGAACAATCGTGTACATGGTTGACAGAATTACATACAGCGATTACAGACAGGAGGGAACCTATGTCTATGCATACCATTATCTATGAAAAACGCAGGGCGCTTGGGCTGACACAGGAACAGGTGGCGGAAGCGCTGGGCGTTTCTGCACCGGCAGTCCATAAATGGGAAAAAGGGTGTTCCTACCCGGATATTACATTGCTTCCAAGACTAGCAAGGCTTTTAAAAGTAGATTTAAATACACTGTTTTGCTTCCGGAAAACGCTGACAGAGCAGGAAGTGCTGGATTTTTTGAACGATATGGCAAAAGAAATAAAAGCAGAAGGGCCAAAAGCAGGCATCGCATTTGCCGAATCGCTTATGCAGGAGTACCCAGGCTGCGGCGCCCTGATCGAAGGCGCGGCAAATGTCCTTCAGGGAAGCCTGATTCTCTCACAGCTTTCCATCGAAGAAAGGCAGGCCTGCCAGCCATACATTACGTCATGGTATGAACGTGCTATGGACTGTGAAGACGAAAAGGTAAAAAGACGGGCAGGCTTTATGGCCGCGTCACAGTATTTGCAGAACAACGAATTGGAAAAAGCACAGTACATCCTTGACCGTCTGCCGGAGCAAGACCTGCTGAACAAAAACCTGCTGCAGGCAGACCTTTTCTGCAGGCAGAAAAAACCGGATGAGGCAGTCCGCTTGCTGCAGAAAAATCTTCTGCAGGCGGCGCACGGCATACTTGGGATCTTTTGGAGGCTGATCAGCGCAGAACTGGAGACAGGAAACACAGATTCTGCCAACGAAACCGCCAGGAAAGCTAAAACTGCTGCCGATGCATTTGATTTCGGCGGATATACCGGGCTGATCGGCATGGAGACGGTTCTGAGGGAAACAAAAAACGTACCAGAAAGCCTGGAGCTGTTAAACCAGATGCTGCAGGCTGCAGCGGGACCGTGGGAAATGCATACATCTGTGTTGTATGACCAGCTGTACCCGCAGCAGGAAAAAGATACGCAGATCCATATAGGCAGCAAAATCATTCCGCAGCTTCTGATGATGCTGGAAACAGATCCGGCATATGATTTTCTAAGAGGAGAAAAAGCCTTTCAGGAGCTGCTGGCCCGGTACCGGGAGCCATAAATATACAGTATCAATATACAATCACTATTCCATACAGGCTACACCTTCATCTGCTGCTTTTGTTCACTGTGCTTCTGCTTATATTCCCGCGGCGGAATCTGTTTTATCTTTTTAAAAGCTTTAGAAAAATAAAGGCTGCTTTCAAATCCGACCGAGTTGGCAATCGCAGTCACGGACAGATTGGAATGACGCAGCAGATAGCATGCCTGCTTAATCCGGAATTGGGAAAGGTATTCTTTCGGAGAAGTCTGCAGCACGGTTTCAAAGGAACGGAACAGATGGCTGCGGCTTAAGCCCACGTAATCGGCAATATCTTCCACCGTAATCGGATAGGAATAATGGGCAGCGATATATTCAATCGCTTTCTGTACATAAGTATGGTAATTATTCTGCGCCGGTGTATGCCCGGCGCCCTTTAAAAACACAGCCAGCGCAGTATACAGACGCCCCGTCATCTCGACAGCGCTTTCAAAATCGTTGCCGCGCACTTCATAAATATGGAGAAGCTGGTGCGTCAGCTCTTTTCCATAAGGGGTATTTGTGATCACCGGGCGGGAAGGCGTAAAATCGGTAGCCTTTAAAATAATCGGGGCATCCGAACCGTTAAAGCCGACCCAGGCATATTCCCATGGTTCATTTTCATCTGCGGTATAGGAGACCTCGGTGTCCGGGTAGATCAAAAAAGAATCCCCGGACTGCAGCTCAAAAGTAGTCTGGCGGACCCGGAGACGTCCTTTTCCGGCAATAATATGGTGGATCAGATAATGGTCCCGCACACCAGGCCCCCATTGGTACTGCGGGTCGCATTTTTGGTATCCGACGTTGTACACAGCTAAGGATACCAATTCTTTTTCGGTCGATTTGTATGAGTTTTTATAATTTGTATTCATTGCATAAGATCTCCTTTGGGTGCCAGGCCGTCTGTTGTTTGAATTATAATGCATTTTTGGGGGTTATGCAATATGGGATTTTGGCATTTTTTTATGTGTTTTTTTGGGATTATGGAAAAGATCTTGGTTGGGCAGGGGGTATGGGGATGCGGACGCCGGATGAGGGGGAAAGGGCCTGGCTTCCGGCTCCTATTCCAGAATGTTAAGAATCCCTAGGTATTCTGCATTTACACAGTGGCACCGTCCGGGCGCGCCGCCTAGTTCGCCCTGGCTAAACGCCA
>CANOET010000149.1 GCA_947564835.1 uncultured Eubacterium sp.
GGCGCGCCCGGACGGTGCCACTGCGTAAATGCAGAATGCCTAGGGATTCTTAACATTCTGGAATAGGAGCCGGAAGCCAGGCCCTTTCCCCCTCATCCGGCGTCCGCATAGCCACTAAAAAAACGCAACACAATGTCAAAAGTGTTTCCTTTCTGGTTCATCCAGGTTAGAATAGGCCGGCCTTTGCAGGATTTTTCTGCTATTCCTGCAAAAGCGCATTTTGAACAGACTTCGGTCGAAATGCCGCCAGAATTGCAAGATCCCCGTAATAAAGGCCTTTGTCCGTATCTTTGTTCAGCTGTTTTAATTCCAGCATCTCTTCATACTGCTGCGCCAATTCCTTCCTGCGCTGCGCACGGCGCGCCCAAAAGCTGTTTTTAGACTTCTGTTCAAACAGCTTATTCCCGCTGCCGTTGAGATAGCCTGCACGCCAGCATTCCCCGCGGCTTTGTTCTTTTTCTGAGCCGAAATACAGCACAGAATATTTCCCGCCGCACATTCCGCTCCATGGATCACGGGACATAAAATTCGTCTTTATGGAGCTTAGCACCCATTGCTCGTATTCCGGATCTGTTTTCATTTTTTCCAGCCCTTCCTCCGAAATCTGAACCGATACACTGTCCTGCATATTGGATGGATGCACCGGAAGCTGCGATATCCGGTCATAAATATACGCTTGGTACTCCTCCATCGTCATTTCCGCTGCCAGGACGCAGGCTGGCTCTGTGGTTTGGGATCCGGCTACGCTGTCCGCTGTATTTGTGCGATTCGCAGCAGCTTCGCTTTCGGCGGCAATCTGTTCCATTTTTTTCAGAAATGCCGGGTCCGGATTCTGGGCGCTCTTCACATCATAGGCTTTGAGCAAGGTGCGGACTGCCCTTGTCCGGTAACTTGCATCCATGGTATAATTCATAGACTTTCTCTGCTCCTTTCTTTCTACAGCCGTTTTCGGTATCCATATGCTATATCGGCGCAGATATTCGTCCGTATGAGCGAAATGGCATGAATGGTTACTGATCCGTTTACAATTTCGAATAACCAAATCCATTCACAACCGCTTCAATTTTTGCCCCTTTCTTGCAAAACGGACAGTCAGCCTTTGGGAATGCCTGGTAACCGATCACATCATTTCCATCGAATAAAGACTGCACCTTGACATGGTTCACAGTTGCGACAGTACTAAAAATCGTACCGATCCCTTCGATAACTCCGCCATAATATTGGAGCCCTTCCATACTTCTGCGTATCGTTTCTCCGGTTGTCGTCGTCGCAAGCAGCAGGATCACATGCTTGCCGGCAATCATATGTTTTGTATTGTCCCGGAAAATAATCTGGTTGTCCCGGCTTTGTTCCGGTGAAATCACATATACGGTCTTATGCTGATTGGTCGTTATAATATGCTCCTTTTCAAATTCCTTTGCCAGAAATGCCCCGACCACCTCTGTGCCGTCCATGCATACGACGGTATCCACATAATTCAGATGGCCGAATTTATGCGCCAGTATTTTTGCCGCTTCTTCCGCTTCTGTAATACGGGCCCGGATGCCAGTTACATCGATATAAAAATTAATGTGCGAATTGCTGGTTGCAAAATGCCCTGGAATTGCATGCAGGGCAAGCAGGTTGCTTTCTTTGGAATAAAATTTTACCATTCGCTGTTCCATTTGTGTTCTCCTTTCTGATGAAATATGATTCTTCCTCTATCTTAGACTGTTTTGAAAGATTTCGCAACTATAATTTCATTTCTGCCAGGCGCCTAAAATTTCCCTGTGCTTCCAATCCCGCCCCGGTCCGGATTTCCAAGCTGCTGCACCTCTTCAAAAAGAATCTGCGGCTGATGCTTCTGTATCCGGAACTGGCAGATCCGGTCATTGACCCGGATCTGCGTATCCCGCACCGCCAGCGCAGGCATTCTCCACACATCGTTATCCCCGCAGTACGTTTCATCAATGACACCCATATGATTGGTCTGAATAATGCCGAAATTGTGAAATGTAGAGCTGCGCGGCACGATTACCGCCTCGTACCCTTGGGGCAGCTGGATCGAGACGCCGAGGCTGATCAGGTAAAATTCCCCTTGCTTTAGCGTCACATCCTCTGCGCTGCGCAGGTCGATCCAATCGCTTTTGCCCGCAATATAATCCAGTTTTTGCATGTTGTCTGTATGGTATTTGATCTTTAGTATCTGCTGTTCCATCGCTGTTTCCTTTCCTGCATCGTTATCGTTTGACACCCTTTGTATCTCTGGCTCCGATCCGCAGACGGTTTAACACGACTTCTGACGGTTCATAATCTGCCTTGACCAGGCCGTCTTCCTGTCCGAGCAGATACATATGTGTCAGCCTGTCGTCCTCTGCCAGACGGATCCCCCGCACACCGATCGCTGTTTTCTTTTTTTCCGGTATGCTGGCTGCTTCGATCCGTAAAAACATCCCTTTTTGCGACTGCATAACCAGCGTTTTTATTCCTGTTTCTATTTCCCTTTCCATCGGCTGCTGTTCCGGCAGCGGTTTTGCCCCGTTTTCCTGCGCAAGCGCCTGGACAAAGATCAGTTCGTCCGCGTCCGCCAGCTTCGTGGCGGCTGTTGTGCGCTTGGATACGTCAAACTCCCGGCCGGATACCAGCTTGACCATGCCGGATGCAGTGCCGAACAGCAGCTTTTGTTCCAAAATCGTACAAAGCGGCGCCAGGAAAATGCATGTTTCCTGGCTGCTGTCATAGTTGCTGACGTTGTCGATCGGCTGCCCCTTATCGCGGAATTTGCCGTAAGGAAGATCCAGCACCTTTAACATATGCAGCTGCCCTTTTTCGGTAAATATGCAGATACGGTCTGTATTTTTGCACAGGAAAATTTCCTTGCTCTCGCTGTCTGCCGCTTCTTTATTCCGCTCATACAGCGCGACGTCCATTGTCCTGGCGTATCCGAAACGGTCGATCAGCACGGCTACGTCGCGTTCCTCAATCTTTTTCTCGACATAGACGGCCTCCGCCACATTATCGATTTTGGTGCGCCTTGGCCTGGCATATTCTTTTTTCAAAGCCCGCAGCTCCTTGATAATGACTTTTTTCATGGAATCACGGTTGGCTAATATATCTTCGTACTGTGCAATTTTTTTGAGCGTCTCGTCGTGTTCCTTTAACAGCGCTTCTATTTCCAGCCCGATCAGGCGGTACAGGCGCATTTCCAGAATCGCCGTTGCCTGGCGTTCGGTAAAGTCCAGCCTGGCAGCCTGCTTTTTGGAACGCTCGCTGCGGAATTTGATCGCCCCGGTATCGCCGTTTACCAGACAGTTTTTGGCTTCTTTGATATTTTTGCTGCCCCTTAAGATCTCGATAATCAGGTCAATCACATCACAGGCACGGATCAGGCCCTCCTGGATTTCCTTTTTCTCTTTTTCCTTTGCCAGCAGCGTGCTGTACTTGCGTGTGGCAAGCTCATACTGGAACTCCACATGATGGCGGATCATCGGGACGATTCCCATGATTTCCGGCTTGCCGTCCGCAACGGAGAGCATATTGACCCCGAATGTGTCTTCCAGCTTCGTCTTTTTATACAAAAGATTGCATAAATTTTCCACATCCGCGCCGCGCCTTAGCTCCAGTACAATGCGGATGCCTTCTTTGGACGACTGGTTGGAAATATCCACAATATCGCTTGTCTTTTTTGTCTCGACCAGTGCAAATACATCATTAAAAAATTTCCCGATGTTTACACCGATCATCGTGTATGGAATCTCGCTGATAATCAGACGGTCTTTGCCGCCTTTGCCGTTTTCAATATCCACTTTGCCGCGTACTTTGACCTTGCCTGATCCGGTGGCGTAGATCGCCTGCAGCTCGTCGCGGTTCGTTACAATTCCCCCGGTCGGGAAATCCGGCCCTTTGATATATTCCATCATCTGCGCCGTATTGATGGCTGGATTTTTGATATAGGCAATTACGCCGTCGATCACTTCCCCGAAGTTGTGCGGCGGGATGCTTGTGGCCATGCCGACCGCAATGCCTTCCGCGCCGTTGATTAAGATATTCGGAACCTTGACCGGCAGCACCTCCGGTTCTTTCTCCGTTTCATCAAAGTTCGGCACAAAATCGACCACATCCTTGTCCAGATCCGCCAGATAGGCTTCCTGTGTAATTTTTTCCAGACGCGCCTCGGTATAACGCATGGCAGCGGCTCCATCCCCTTCGATCGACCCGAAATTCCCATGCCCGTCCACTAACGGCAGCCCTTTCTTAAACTCCTGCGCCATCACGACCAGCGCTTCATAAATCGAACTGTCTCCATGCGGATGATACTTACCCATTGTATCCCCGACAATACGCGCACATTTCCGGTACGGCCGGTCATAGCGGATGCCAAGCTCATACATATCATACAGCGTCCTGCGCTGCACCGGTTTCAGCCCGTCCCGTACATCCGGCAGCGCCCTTGCTATAATCACGCTCATGGCGTAGTCGATATATGATTTCTGCATAATCTCGGAATATTCCATACGGATCAGACGGTCATCCTCTTGTGTCTGCATATTCGCATTCCTCCATTTCTAAATATCCAGCTGTGCATCCTTGGCATGTTCATAAATAAATGCCCGGCGCGGCGGCACGTCATTTCCCATCAGCATTTCCGTCACATCCGAAGCCATCCTCCCGTCCTCAATCTCCACCTTCTTCAACAGCCGCGTCTGCGGATCCAGCGTCGTCTCCCACAGCTGTGCCGCATCCATCTCGCCAAGCCCTTTGTACCTTTGCAGCGTAAAAGGCCCTTTGTGCGTTTTCCGGTATTTTTTTAACGCCTCGTCGTCATACAGATATTCTTCCTGCCCCTTATTCGGCATCGCCTTATACAGCGGCGGCATTGCGATATAGACATGCCCCTCAAAAATCAGCTCCGGCATAAACCGGTAAAACAGCGTTAAAAGCAGCGTGGAAATATGCGCGCCGTCCACATCGGCATCCGCCATAATAATAATCTTATCATAACGCAGCTTGCTGATATCAAAATCATTGCCGTACCCTTCCGAAAATCCGCAGCCGAACGCGTGGATCATGGACTGGATCTCTGCGTTGGCCAAAACTTTGTCGATGCTGGCTTTCGCCACATTGAGGATCTTGCCCCGGATGGGCAGGATCGCCTGGTAATTCCGGTCCCGGGCCGTCTTGGCGGATCCCCCGGCGGAATCTCCCTCCACGATGAAGATCTCACATTTGGAGGGGTCTTTCTTTTCACAGTTGGCCAGCTTCCCGTTGGAGTCGAAGGAGTATTTTTGCTTGGCCAGCAGGTTGTTCCGTGCGCGCTCCTCTGTCTTTCTGATCTTGGCGGCCTTTTCCGCACAGGAGAGCACGGTCTTCAGAGTGTCCAGATTCCGGTCAAAATAGAGTGTCATCTCGTCGCCGACGACTTTGCTCACAGCCCGGGCGGCATCCGGGTTGTCCAGCTTCGTCTTTGTCTGCCCCTCGAACCGGGGAGCGGGATGCCGGATGGAGATGACGGCGGTCATGCCGTTCCTTATATCTGCGCCCGTGAAATTAGCATCCTTTTCCTTGAGGATCCCAATTTCACGGGCGTAATTGTTCATGATCGCGGTGAATGTGGTCTTGAACCCTGTCAGATGGGTCCCGCCCTCTGCGTTTAGGATGTTGTTGCAGAAACCCATCACGTTTTCCTGGAAATCATTGGTGAATTGGAAGACTGCCTCTACCCGGATGTTTTCCGCCTCTCCCCGCAGGGATATGGGCTCGCAGAGGATCTCCTTTTTCTTATTCAGGTCGGCCACAAAGCCTATGATCCCGTCGGGCTCATAGTACTCGATGATCTCCGCCTCATCTGCCCTGCGGTCCTCGAACCGGATCTTCAGCTCTGAATTTAAGTAGGCGGTCTGGCGGAGACGGCTCTTGATCTCGGCGGCGGAAAAATCGGTCTTTTCGAAGATCTCCGCGTCCGGCAGGAATGTGATGCATGTGCCGGTCTCACTGGTCTTCTCCAGGCGGGGCAGGGAGCCGTCCCGTTCCAGGGAGAGGGCGGGGACGCCCCGTTCGTAGTAGTCGTGATGGATCCAGCCGTCCCGGCTGATCTTGATGTCCAGATATGTGGACAGGGCGTTGACCACGGAGGAACCCACGCCGTGGAGACCGCCGCTGGTCTTGTATGTGGTATTGTCGAATTTTCCTCCTGCGTGGAGGGTGGTGAACACCAGGCGCTCAGCAGGCATCCCCTTCTCGTGCATATCCACGGGGATCCCCCGCCCGTTGTCGATCACGGTACAGGAACCGTTTTTTTCCAGGATCACCTGGATCAGGGTGCAGTATCCGGCCAGATGCTCATCCACAGCGTTGTCTAAGATTTCGTAGATCAAATGGTTCAAACCTTTTCCAGACACGCTGCCAATGTACATCCCTGGTCGTTTCCTTACCGCTTCTAAACCCTCAAGTACAGCAATGCTCGCCGCATTGTAAGAATTTTTTCCAGCCATATCGGTCTACCTTCTTCTTGATATTAATAGATCATGATCTGTTTTTTTAAATATATTTAAGGAGGGCCTCGGCCACTCCGTCTTCTCCATTGCTCGATGTGATATAGTCTGCCACGTCTTTGACGTGTTGATTCCCGTTCCCCATTGCGACGGATGTACCGGCCCACTTGAGCATATCCAGGTCGTTGTCACTGTCGCCGATGGCCAGGACGTTGTCCGCGGTCAGGTGCAGGTGCTCTGTCAGTTTGCGCAGGCCGTCGGCCTTACTCCAGTTCCCCTGGACGATCTCAAGGTTGATCGGGATCACGGACAGGGGATTTACAGTTTCTAATATGTCGATCTGCCGCTTCAACCGGAATTTCTGATCCACGTTCATGCACACGATATGTATCTTTCCGATCTTCCGGCCGGGATCCGCCATGAAAGGATCCAGACTGTCCAGTTCCAGGTCGGTGGAGAGGAGCTGGTCACAGTAGCTGCGCAGCAGCCCGGCCTTATACAGGTATTTGATCCCGAAAGTGTCCACGTAGGCATCCAGTCCCTCATAGAGTTCGATGAAGAGCTCGTATTGGCTCGCCAGGTCGTAGATCTCCCGGGCGATCGTGTAGGGGATGTCTTGTGAGTGGATGACTCTTTCATCCTGGGCCTGGACCACGATCGATCCGTTGGCGCCTATGAAATAGGACAGGCCGTGGTAGTCCTGCAGGACTGAGGCCGCATTTCGGTAGCTCCGCCCGGTGGTGGGCACGATGTAATAGCCTGCGTCGATGGCTTTTTGGATCACTTCGTAGGTCCGCGGGGAGATGCTGCTGTCCGGCTGCAGCCAGGTCCCGTCCATGTCGATGGCGATCAGTCTTATATCCATATGTCTGCTCCTGTCCGATATATGCTGTGGCGTAAAAATAAAAAAACTCCTGCTTCGGTAAGAAACAGAAGTTGTGAACAGTTCGTACGGGAGTCGAACCCGTGTTTCCGCCGTGAGAGGGCGGCGTCTTGACCACTTGACCAACGAACCATTTCTTTATCGTACGAGCATATAATAAATCATTTTGAGGGATTTTGCAAGTACTTTTTTAAAAAAATTTTTCGAGCGGCCGGGGCAGGTGTCGAAAAGCCGCTTGGGCAGCCGGTTTACGGTCATTTTGATCATTTTTTTTGATGCAGGGCCGCCTCCTGTGAGGAAAAATATTACATGGATCTTAATTTTTGCAGAAAATGTAAACTATAAAACACATTCAGATAAAAAGTACTTTACAAATACTATGGCATGGGATATAGTATGATTAGCTTTTGCAAAAGCAATATGTTTCGTCCATATCGACGCGTCTGTCAGCCTGTTCTTGGCCTGTCGGAGCATACTATATACTCATGAGGGCGGGCCGCACGGAGTTTATTCTGAGACACCGTGCGGCCGTCTGTTTTGGCATATCTGAAAGAGCGCAATGTCAAGGGGTATTATTTTTTATATTTTTGGGGGAGCTGAATAAAGGGGATCCGATCTGAGAAAAATTTATGGTGGAAGTCCCGGACGGCGGCAGGGCGATGCGCGTCCTGATATCGGGTGGCTTTCATTCATAGTCAGGAGGATTCTTAAAATGGCGCTTAATAAAGTAGAGATATGCGGTGTGAACACATCAAAGCTCCCGGTACTCACCAATGAAGAAAAAGATGAGCTGTTTAAAAGGATCAAACAGGGGGATCAAGAGGCGAGGGAATTGTACATCAAGGGGAACCTGCGGCTGGTGCTGAGCGTGATCAAACGGTTCGCCAACAGCAACGAGAATGCGGACGACCTGTTCCAGATCGGGTGCATCGGCCTGATCAAAGCGATCGATAATTTTAAGCTGGAACTGGATGTGAAATTCAGCACATATGCGGTTCCGATGATCGTGGGGGAGATCAGACGCTATCTAAGGGATTACAATTCTATACGCGTGAGCCGTTCCCTGCGCGACATCGCCTACAAAGCGATCTACGCGAAAGAAAATTATATGAAACAGTATTCCAAGGAACCCACTGTCAGCGAGATCGCCGCGGAGATCGGGATCGGGAAGGAGATGATCGTTTATGCCTTGGATGCCATACAGAATCCGGTCAGCCTCTATGAGCCAGTCTACACGGAGGGCGGGGATACCCTCTATGTGATGGATCAGATCAGCGACAAGAAGAATAAGGAAGAACATTGGATCGAGAGCCTGTCTCTGCAGGATGCCATGGACCGCCTGGGGGAGCGGGAGAAGTCGATCATACAGATGCGCTATTTTCAGGGGAAGACCCAGATGGAGGTGTCGTCGGAGATCGGGATCTCCCAGGCGCAGGTCAGCCGTCTGGAAAAAAACGCGCTGAAGACGATGCGGGATTATCTGCGGCAGTGATCTTCTTACAGTTCTTCAGCCGTGGGGGAGCATGGATGGGCGCCCCACGGCTGAACGGTCCTTTTGCAGATCTGGGGATTTTATGGTAAAGTCTACATAGATATACCCGTGAGTATATCTCAAAGGATACGGATAAAACGGGAGGCGTGTGTATGAAGAAAGTGTTTAAAAAGAAGACGATCAAGAAAAAAGACATTTACCGGAAACGTTTTGCCAGGCATTTCGAGGAACTCCGGTGGCTGTACACAGAACTTTATGGAAATAATTCCATGTTTGCGGAATTGTGCGACAATATGGAGGGATTTTACCGGGAGAGGGGCGCGGCGCTGAAGGCTCTGGATGAGGAGCGGGAGGCCAACCCGGGCTGGTACAAGAGCAATGAGATGTTAGGGATGATGTTTTACATTGATAATTTTGCGGGGGACATGGAAGGCGTGGTCTCTAAATTGGATTATCTGGAGCGGGCGAATGTAAATTACATCCATCTGATGCCGTTCTTGGAAACGCCCAAGGACCGCTCCGACGGCGGCTATGCGGTGTCGGATTTCCGAAAGGTCCAAAAGGAGCTGGGGACGATGGAGGATCTGGAGGCGCTGACGGCTGCCTGCCATGAACGGGGGATCTGCGTCTGTATGGATTTTGTCATGAACCATACGTCGGAGGACCACGAGTGGGCCAGGCGGGCGCGCCAGGGGGACGGGGAGTACATGAGCCGTTATTTTTTCTTTGACGATCCGCACATCCCCGCCCTGTATGAAAAGACCGTGCCCCAGGTATTTCCCACCACCGCGCCGGGGAATTTTACCTGGATCGAGGAGGCGGGGCATTATGTGATGACCACCTTCTACCCCTACCAGTGGGATCTGAATTATAAGAATCCCAGGGTCTTCAACGAGATGATGTA
Organism: uncultured Eubacterium sp.; assembly: GCA_947564835.1. Lineage (GTDB taxonomy): Bacteria > Bacillota > Clostridia > Lachnospirales > Lachnospiraceae > Eubacterium_J. Next base: position 9,750 of record CANOET010000149.1, read on the forward strand.
CAATTTCCTTTACCTGGCGAACCGGGGCATCGATGTGATCCGCATCGACGCGGTCCCTTACATCTGGAAGGAACTGGGCACCCAGTGCCGGAACCTGCCCCAGGTCCACACGATCGTGCGCATCATGCGGATGATCTGCGAGATCGTCTGCCCCAGCGTTTTATTATTGGGCGAGGTGGTGATGGAGCCGGAGAAAGTGGTGCCCTATTTCGGAACACTGGATAAACCGGAGTGCCATATGCTCTACAA
>CANOET010000150.1 GCA_947564835.1 uncultured Eubacterium sp.
TTTAGGTTAGACCCCATAAGAAGAATCTAACCTAGAACTTAACTAAATGACATTGATTCACGGCCTGGGGCCGCTCATAGTAACGGTTCGGGGCGATATGGAAAGTTTGCTTCGCAAAATCGCCCCGAACTCCTGAATCATGTTCTTACGGAACGCGCAGCTAGTGCGCATTCCTGACTCGTAAAAAGTAATATAAAAAGCACAATAATGTGGAGCTATAGAAAAATTCAGTTTTCAAAAAGGATTGTCAGATGTATAATAAAGGCAGTGGAAGAAGGTGATATTTTTGAATACAACAGAGCAGACACATCAACAGGATTTAGAACGTTTGAAATCTCTCCGATATATGGACGATGATTTTATGACTGTCTGCCTTGCAGATAATTTTGAGGGTGTGGAATTGATACTACGGATTGTTTTAGGGCAGGAGGACATAAAAGTTAAATCGGTTAGGACACAAGAGCAGTTGAAGAATTTGCAAGGGCGTTCTGCCATTTTAGACGTTCATGCGGTTGACAGTACTAAGAAAGAGTTTGATATTGAAATTCAAAGGAAAGACGCAGGAGCAGGCGCAAAAAGGGCAAGACACAACAGTAGCTTATTAGACGCGCATATATTGAAATCCGGAGATGATACGGAAGACATTCCCGACAGCTATGTTATTTTTATTACAGAGAATGATGTTATGGGAAAAAATCAAGCCATATATCATATACAACGGTATGTGGAAACTAACGAGGGAAAGGAATTGTTTGGCGACGGTTCACATATCCTATATGTTAATGGGAAATATAGGGGCAATGATGAAATTGGTAAACTAATGCACGATTTTTCATGCACGGACCCTGATGATATGAACTATGAAGCGCTTGCTAGAGGAGCACGATATTTTAAGCAAGATGAGAAAGGAGTTGCTACCATGTGTAAAATTATGGAAGATATGAGAAATGAAGCGGCACAGCAGGCAGAACAAAATAAAGCAAAAAAAATGGCTATTAGAATGATTAAAGCAGGTAAAATGTCACTGGAAGATATAGCCGATTATACAGAATTATCTCTTGATACGATAAAGGAATTGGCAAACCAATCAACGCGGTTTGCATAATCATAGCTTATTTCTCCATGCGTAATCTGTACGACGAGTGCGGGAACGTGCGGCATTACGGCGTTTTTGATATTCATTTTTGCAGTGTAGCGAGAAGATTTTTCTGTTACAGTTCGCAGCTGTCCTGCTTTTGGGACAGGTGTGAACGTAACTTTTTCTACTTTTTTTATTACAAAATTATTACAAGGCCGTTGACAGTAATTAGCGATATTGCTATAATGTAACAGGATTGAGAAAAAAGTTTCATATTCGATACAAATTTTTGGAAAATAGATACAAAACAGATGACAATATAAAAAAACAGCGGATCATGATAATTTTAGGAGGAAAAAATGAAGTCCAGATTTATAAAACTCGGTGCAATCTTTATGGCAGCTATGACAGCGGTATTACACGCAGGTTCCGTTACTACACAGGCGGCTTCAGTCCGTGCGGGTGTCAGTGCGGCGATGGCAGAATGCCTGCATGAAAATGTGAAGACATCCATGCTCGCAAAGGAAGGGATTGCTGTCCAGGCAAAGACAGCCAGCGCAGCTGTGAAAAAAAATAAAAAGAATACCTCAAAGGCCGAGAAAAAATCCAAAAGTATACAGGATCCGGAGCAGAAGACGATCTGCGGCTATACCAACCTCGGTATTGCAAATGTAAGTAATTATCTGAATATCCGTGCCGAAGCAGGCGAAGATGCTAAAATTGTAGGCAAGCTTCCGGCGGATGCGGGCTGTGAGATTGTGGAGGAAGAGAACGGCTGGTATTATATCCGTTCCGGCAAAGTCAGCGGATACGTACGCGCAGATTATATTATTACCGGAGAAGAAGCTGAAAAACTCGCTGAAAAGCTGAAAAAAACAATTGCAACCGTAAATACGCTGACGGTATATATTAGAGAGAAGCCTAACACAGACTGCACGATTCTTACCATCGTAACAACAGATGAAGAGCTCGAAGTCGTAGAGGAAGGCGAAGAATGGATCGAAATTAAACTGGACGATGAAAATGGCTTTGTAAATGCACAGTACGTAGATCTTTCTGAAGAATTGAAAAAAGCAATGGTTTATACCGAAACAGAACGCAGCGCAGAAGTATCCGACTCGAAATATTCTTTGGTGCAGACAGCGCTAAGCTATGTCGGCGGACGCTATGTCTGGGGCGGGACAAGTCTGACGAACGGGGTAGACTGTTCCGGCTTTACGATGCAGATTATGGCAAAATATGGGGTTTATCTGCCGCATTCTTCCAGAGGGCAGGCAGGTTACGGCAGAAGTGTCAGCACTTCCGAGCTGCAGCCTGGGGATCTGATCTTTTATGGCAGCGGAAGCTCGATCAGCCATGTGGCGATTTATATTGGCAATGGACAGATTGTACATGCGAGCAACAGCCGTGACGGAATTAAGGTATCCAATGCGTTTTACCGGACGCCGATCTGCTGCAGGAGAATGTTCTAAAAGAAAAGTACATTGAAATGGTAAACTTCCCACTTTTAATCATATAGTGTATTTATGAACTTTCCTGTTGATCATAAAGACAGGAAGTTCATAAAATACAATACATAATTTGCCATTTTTTCTTGCTTTTTTAAGTCAAATATAGTATAGTTACATTCATACAAATATATTTGTTAGACAAGGGCGGCGGAAAAAATGTCTGGTGGGGGAAGAATGCAAAGGCGTGAAGCCTGGGCGGGTAGTGAAAAAGAAAGATTATACATATTATTAAAATCTATCATAGACTTTTTGTCTATCTGCAGAGTGTTTTGGACATGTCTGGTTTTTCTTGTAGTTAGTGCAATACTAGATTTTTTTTCATGTATAAAAGTATGCTATAACGAAGGAAATCTTATTGCGGTTATTGTCCTGATCTGGACGTTTACGGTATCATTTAGTGCATATTGTATCGAACATGCCGGGGAAAGTTATTATGGAATACGCCGGGCAGATATATTATTATTTGATTTGGGCCTGAAAGGATTGATAACTCTGGTTAGCCTTATTTTTTTAGAAATAATTGCACTTATCAGCGCGATTATTTTCAAATGGAAGTTTATGATTATTACAATTGCATTAGAGCAGATATTTATAACAATTTATATACCAATGGTTGTTATTATGAAGACTTCCTATACGAATACTCTGATGCAGATTGAAAAGGAAATGAGCGATGCAGTCAGATATAATCTTAAGGGATTATGTCGGAATATCAAAGGAGACAGGCAGAGTGATTACGATGTATATAGCAGATGGCCCAGGCTGTTTCAGATGATCCGGGAGCTAGATTATTCAAAAGACAAAAGCACAGGACTTTTGCTTGATATAATCAAAAGAATATTGGAGCTTTTGAAAGAAGAACTATATCGTAGTATGGAATATGGGATACCGAGAGGCAATCTGGAAACAAAAAGGGCAGTTAATGTAGTAAGTTACCAGATGGTATCAGAAATGCTGAAAGCGGTACAAATGGAAGCGGTACGGGTAGATTTTTTGAGCCAGCTGATGGTATATGGACGTTGTATTGAGTTCAGTCAAGGTGTAATGATGGCGTTAATGGAAAATGCTGAATTGGCTAATGTTTCTGTATGTCAGGAATTACTGCTGACAGAGAAGGATTATCAGCGTGAGTTACATGTGTTTTGCGCTGTATACAATGTTTTTATGCAAACAAATGCTGGAGAAGAGTGGCGTTTGCAGGTATATACAAAACGGTTGTTTGAACAGTTGCAGGCGGACTGGAGGAACGATGATACGAAAATGGCTTTAGCTATATGGGAACAGATACAAGATGATAATGATAGGCATTATGAGTCATTGTTTCAATATATATTTTCATTTTAATTTGGAAAGGAGCTGTTATGAAAGATATACGGTTATTGACGCTTTACAAACAACATTATCTGGATGATTATGATGAAAGTATGAAGTCGCATATTTCTTGTTTGGGTTATTATGATGGCCTGGATATTAAAAAAGTGGAAGAATGCGAGTTTATTGGAAACAAAAAATATCAAAAGAGATTGGCAACTATAACGGAAATATGGTATAGTACTGGTAAGAATATTGAACAACTATCTGGCGGGCATAGTAATCAGAATATCGGGTTATTTCGGTATGATAGAAGTGAAATTGACCAGGAATACACTACAAGTTATTGGGATACGGAAAAAAATCTTCCTTATTTTTCGGTTGCTTTCTTAAAGTTGGAGGAATCAAAGAAATATTATGAAGCAGGAATGCGCATTGATCAGTTTTTTCATCTTAAGGATAAAGATCTGGGAAAAAAAACTTGTATTGCCTTGACCTATGATACAATCGATAACTCAGATTTGGTTGTTTTGTTGAAAAGCAACAGCATGGCAGAATTGGGACATGTTTTAGATACTTTAGAAACAAATCCTTATCAGGGAATCATCTATATGCATTCTATTTTAGGAATTGAAGAAGAATATCTAAAGGAGTGTATGGAAAATAATGAGATTTTAAATACCTGGCGAGGGAGTTGCTGTTTTATAGATGATGAGGTAGCACGAATAGAACTGCATCTGGCTGCTTGTGGAGGAAGCAGCGCTTTGAATGTTTTAAAATCTATACTTGATGAAGCAGATAAAAAATGGGGGATTCAAGGATACCAAAACATGAGATATTCTTATGTCGGAGGGCATGGAAATATTAATATAAAACTTTCTCAAACGGATATCCGCAGCTTGTTGGTGTTCCTTCTGCCCGGAGGATTTTCTACGCATCAGAATCCTTCCTATAATTATAAAAATGGTATTTATAATATTGAGACTGAAATTTTTGTTGAGGAACGATCCTGGAACAAACTTGATGCCAGCAATAGGATGTCTGAAGAAAAGATCACAGGTGCTGCAGGCGGCTGGTGCAAACAAATGATTAAAAAATACAGGGATCTGTGCAGCGAAGCATTGAAAATGGAAGATGACAGCCTTTATGCCTGTTATCAAGCTTTGATACAGACATTAAATGCATTAGATCAGTATGAACGATTTTCTATGTCAAGAGATATTTTTGATACGATATATCCTTCTTTCGCAATATTTGACAGAAAAATTAATGCTGCGATACAAGAAATAAAAACAGATGAGAATATAGACAAGCTCCAACAATTAAAAGAAATGATGCGTGAATATCTGGAATGTGTGAATTCTGTTGTATACCATACAGTACATACGGAGCAGGTTTTTTTGATGATTCCTGGTTACAGTGGCACTTCATTCGCCATACCTATAAAGCTGCATTTGTTTTATCTGTGGTTCGTTTATACAGTCATACAGTTGTTGAATGATTGTGGCAAATTACATGCCTGTATCGTTGTGCCTGTGATGGAATCCAGACCACAAACAAGATTTATTGGTATAGAGTTTCATAATGATGAAAAATTGATACATATACGTTTATCCCAACGTTCCCTTTTCAGGGCTGGAGAATTGATGATTATCCTTGCACACGAAATGTCACACTACATAGGTAGATGGATACGTTGTCGTTCACGACGGCTGGAATGTATATTAAAGACAATGGCTTATTGTATTGCAGAAGCAATTTGTCCGCAGGAAGATCTTGGCGTTCCGTTGCAGGTAAGCACACAGCCTTTTCAGATGATGAAAAAAAGATTGAAAAGTACGTTGCAAATGCAATTGGGAGAATGGTTCCAAAAGAAGAAGGGAGCGCTCCGGGGAGGATTTTATGGGGATGAAATATTTGTTGTATTGATGAAATGGGCAGTTAATGTGTTTAAAGAAGAGGGGGACGATGCTGTTGTTTATAGACAGATTCGTAAAGTTACAGATGAGACTGTGACTGAAATAATAGATCATGCAGATTATGATGTGCAGAATATAAAACAAGTGTATAGGATACAGCAATATTTTGATCGTAACAGGAAAATGTGGCTGAATTCCGGAGCAATGCAGCAGATAGTAAAAGAGTTATTGCAGTTATACAAAGAGGTCTTTGCGGATATGTCATCGATTGCTATATTAAAATGCAGCAGAGAAGAATTTCATAATGCATTTATAGTTTCAGATGGCAGCAGCCAGGGCCGCAAGAAACAAAAATTTCAGCAGATCAGAGAACGTATCGCAAATGAGGTTGTTTTTTATGAAATTATAGATAATGCCAATGGAATTGAACAGGCTCAGGAAAAAAAGTCTATTTGGACAACTGAAGACCATAAACTATCACAGGTAGATATCATAAAAAGCAGATTGGTAAGATATACATGGGTAAATGATCATTTAAAAACGTATGCTGAAGAGTGTTACAAAACAGTAAATGACAGAGTGGGAGAGAATCCGGAAATGCTGAAAGAAATCAGGGAAGTTTATGAACTGTTTAAAGATCCGGAATCTGATTATGACCACATCTTTGCATGTATGAATACATGTATTGCAAAATATAAGGATATGGTAAATGAACAGGTATGTGTTGAGGAGGTGCAATGAATGAAAAAAAACAGGTGCTTATTAAGGAGGTACAATGAATGAAAAAACCACGCAGAGAAAATCTACAGTATGTGAATACGGGTGATCCCCTGGGACGTGCGCCAGCTATGGAACGATGGAATTCTTTTTCAATCCCAATGAAGCAGGACGATTTATACTCACAGTCGGACGAATTAATTGGGGAACTGAATCCTGAATTAGAAAAAATGCAGATTTGAGAGGTTTGTACACATTCGGGTAATTTTCATGAGGGAACAATGATAGTTGTGTGATTGTACGTCTGTATAGGACAGATGCAGTCCAAATTAACGCCTGTGGAGATAATATGGATTTTGGTGCAGTTTAAAACTCGAAGTTGTAGAATGTTCTGCAGATGATCATTAGATGTATTTATAGATTTTACTGCTACTATTGAAATACTGTTTGGTAATAGTTCTGAGCGTTTATTGAATTATTAGCAATACCTGTAAAATTCAGGATTTTATTTCAAAAAACAGTTTACAACAACCTCTGGATATGCTATATTGGAAAAGCATGAGTAAGCCCATATTCGGTAAATGGACGCTCCGACCTTTTACTGAGTATCATGCGTACGGGCGATTATGAAAATATATGGAGGACAGTTACATGTTATCAAAAGAAAAGAAAGAGACCATTATCAAAGAATACGGCACAAAGCCAGGCGACACAGGATCGCCGGAAGTGCAGATTGCGCTGCTGACCGAGCGGATCAACGAGCTGACCGAGCATTTAAAGATGAACCAGAAAGACCATCATTCCAGAAGGGGCCTTTTAAAAATGGTCGGACAGAGAAGAGGCTTGCTGGCTTATCTTAAGAAGAGCGATATCGAAAGATACCGTACTCTGATCAAACGCTTAGGATTAAGAAAATAATTCTGTATAAAAAGAGCGGAGATTTTTCCGCTCTTTTTTAAGAAATTTGAAAATGAAAATATGGTTGGGGTGTTAAAAGGAAGACGCCAGTAACGGGCATTTTTCTGGCGTTTTCCTTCTGACACCCAAACCGACGAAAAAGGAGAAAAAAATGTATAAAAGTTATTCAATGGAGATTGGCGGCAAAACACTGACCGTGGAGATTGGCCGTGTATGTGCGCAGGCAAACGGCGCGGCTTTGCTTCGATATGGAGAGACAACGGTGCTTTCGACAGCAACGGCATCAGACAAACCAAGGGATGGGATTGATTTTTTCCCGTTAAGCGTGGAATATGAAGAAAAACAATATGCTGTCGGCAAGATTCCGGGCGGATTTAATAAGCGGGAAGGGAAAGCTTCGGAAAACGCAATACTGACTTCCCGTGTGATTGACCGTCCGATGCGCCCGCTGTTCCCGAAAGATTACCGCAATGATGTAACGCTCAACAATATGGTTATGAGCGTGGACCCGCAGTGCCGTCCGGAGATTACGGCCATGCTTGGCGCGGCGATTGCAGCCAGCATTTCAGACATTCCGTTCAGCGGCCCTTGCGCGATGACGCAGCTTGGCATGGTAGACGGGCAGCTTATTATCAACCCGTCGCAGCAGGAATGGGATGAAGGCGACCTGCAGCTTACCGTTGCCTCTACGATGGAAAAAGTCATTATGATCGAAGCCGGAGCCAATGAGATTCCAGAAGCAAAGATGTTAGAGGCCATTTATCTGGCGCATGATATCAATCAGACCATCAATGCGTTTATCAACCAAATCGTTGCAGAATCCGGCAAACCGAAGCATGCCTATACCAGCTGTGCGGTTCCGGAAGAAATGTTTGCAGCCATGCGGGAAATTGTAACGCCGCTGGAGATGGAAGAGGCCGTATTTACAGACCAAAAGCAGGTACGCGAGGAAAATATCCGCGTCATTACCGAAAAGTTTGAAGAAGCGTTTGCGGATAACGAAGAATGGCTGGCCATGCTTGGCGAAGCAGTTTACCAGTACCAGAAAAAAACCGTCCGCAAGATGATTTTAAAAGACCGCAGAAGGCCGGACGGGCGGGATATTAAGCAGATCCGCCCGCTGTCAGCGGAAATAGACCTGATTCCAAGAGTACACGGCTCCGCCATGTTTACCCGCGGACAGACACAGATCTGCGATATTGTAACGCTGGCGCCGATGTCCGAGGTGCAGAAGGTAGACGGGCTGGACGAAAATATCGTATTAAAGCGGTATATGCACCATTATAATTTCCCGTCTTATTCCGTCGGCGAGACAAAACCGTCCAGGGGACCGGGACGGCGTGAGATCGGGCATGGAGCGCTGGCTGAAAAAGCGCTTGTTCCGGTGCTGCCGTCTGTAGAGGAATTTCCTTATGCGATCCGTGCTGTATCCGAGACATTTGAGTCAAACGGTTCTACGTCCATGGCTTCCACCTGTGCATCCTGTATGGCGCTGATGGCAGCCGGAGTACCGATTAAAAAAATGGTAGCCGGTATTTCCTGCGGACTGGTAACAGGCGAGACCGACGATGATTATATTGTATTGACGGATATCCAGGGGCTGGAGGATTTCTTCGGCGATATGGACTTTAAAGTAACCGGGACACACGACGGTATTACAGCGATCCAGATGGATATCAAGATCCACGGCCTGACCCGCCCGATCGTGGAAGAAGCAATTGCAAGGACAAGGGAAGCACGGCTTTATATTATGGACGAGGTAATGTCCAAGGCGATTGCAGAACCGCGCAAAGAAGTTGCACCGCTGGCGCCGAAGATTATCCAGATTCAGATTGACCCGATGAAAATCGGCGATGTTGTCGGACAGAGGGGCAAAACGATTAACGAGATCATTGAGCGCACCGGCGTGAAGATCGATATCAGCGACGACGGCGCTGTTTCTGTCTGCGGCACAGACCGGGCAATGATGGATAAGGCTGTGGAAATGATTGAGATTATTACTACAAACTTTGAAGAAGGGCAGATTTTTAAAGGAAAAGTCATCAGCATTAAAGAGTTCGGCGCGTTTATTGAGTTTGCACCTGGTAAGGAAGGGATGGTTCATATTTCCAAGATTACCAAAGGAAGGATTAACCATGTTGAGGATGTGCTGACGCTTGGGGATATGGTTACGGTTGTTTGCCTTGGAAAGGATAAGATGGGGCGTCTGAGCTTTAGTATGAAGGATGTGCCGAAGGCGAAGTAAGGTTGTTGGATAACTGGTTGGGGCGTTTTTGATTGGCTTCCTGAAAGATTCTGGTTAGCGGGGGTGTGGGCAGGTTTTGGTTGGCCGAGGGGGTGTGGCTAGCCGGACGACTTTGCGGGCTGCGGGCAGGTTTTGGTTGGCCAAGGGGGTGTGGCTAGCCGGACGACTTTGCGGGCTGCGGGCAGGTTTTGGTTGGCCAAGGGGGTGTGGCTAGCCGGACGACTTTGCGGGCTGCGGGCAGGGCATGCGCTGGGAGACACACCTTGGGCGGACTGGGGCAACGCTGCGGT
>CANOET010000151.1 GCA_947564835.1 uncultured Eubacterium sp.
TTAGAAAGTGCCCTGTGCGTTATTTTATTTGCCAAAAACTTGTAAAGTCGTGTTACAAAACATACCCCGTTTAACTGATTCCATTCAGGATCATTTGTTGCATAGATGTCCATATGCACTGCATTCAGGTTTCTTTTGGCAAGATATAATCCAATTCCCCGTCCCGATGGTTTTTTACTGTAAAATAGTTCAAAGCATTTTGCTAATTCTGTAAAGGTCATTACTGGTCCTGAATTCATGATCAAAATATCATGTCCTTTTACATCAATCTTTATTATCCTGTTTTCCGAGAAACCAAGCCAGTAAATAGCGTTATTAATAATATTTATAAAAACCGGAATCAATATGGATTCGTAAGTGTACACACAAGTATGCAGAAATTTCTCCGTACAGACAAACTGTATTCCGTCTTTTTCCATACGTGTTTGGTAAAAATTCAAAATGACTATTTTAATATCTTCACCGAAAATATCTTTTTTACTTTTTCTTGTATTCCGGTAAAGAGGCATCAGCATCTTATGATTTGATTCCATATGCTGAAATGAAGTCAGCAGAGAATGGTAAATGGATTTGATCGTTTGGTCAGAAGCAGCCTTTTTTTTCAGGTTCTGTAATTCTGTACTGATTTGGGAATAAAGTACGTTAAACTGATGATCAATTACATCTATAGACATTCCGACCTGCGCCAATTCATAAAACAAATCCAACTTCTCAGAAAGTGCGATTTCTTTGGATTTATAAGCTTCTAGCAGAGACAGACCGGTACCATACAAATGCATTCCTGCGACACTTTGAATATAAGGTAACAGCTTTTGATTGCAGACTTCCAGCACCTCTTCATAATCATCATCCAGTTTTCTGATATATTTTACTGTATCTTCCTCACTTAATTCATCAATTTTCACTTTTGCAGGCATCATTTCATGAAACCGGGATTCCCATTTGTTAATTTCAGATAATACTTCTGTTCTGAATCCTTCTGCCGTGTTTTCCAATTGTAGTCTGCAGTTTTTCAGCAATACACTCACTTTTTCCTGCATGATCCGATATTTATCCTCATACTCTCCTGCCAAACTATTGTGATAAGCTTTACTCATCACCTGCTGATTTAATTCGTCCAGTATAGATCCAAGGCGCGTTCTGTTTTCTTCATATAAATAATACGAGTCAAGGATACGGTCATTTCCTTCAAAGCTCATATCCGGGTTGAACAAAGTTTTCATACCCATCACCCGCATCTGAAATGTACGTATCTGCGCTAAGATTATTTTTTCCTCTGCTTTTGCTATTTTTTGAGAATCTGTACGGTTGTTCAGTTGTTTTTGCAGATTTTTAATATCGCATTCCGTTTTTTCCAGTACTTTCTGGTTCTCACGCAGTTGCTTATTTAGTTCAGCCAATTGCCTGTGGTTCCTTTTTTTCTCCTGTTCGATCAAATCATTTTGAACTTTTCTTTTTTGCACCTCATGTAAAAATTCTTCCCTTCCTTCTGATTTCGATCCGAACAAATCCAGTGCAATATAGTTAAAAAAATCTTTCAAAAGATTTTTCATACTCCGATATGCGTCATTTCCAACCAAACCTTCCCGTCCTGATTTATCAATTAATTTAGGATTTTCTGTTCTTGAGATTCCAAGAAAGCCAAACATTTTCCTATGAGAAAAATAATAAACTCCTGCGCTTTTGGAACGTTGTTTTTCAAATTCGAGAAAGTCAAAATCAGTTCTTCCATATGGCAGTACCCGAAAACCGTCTCGGTATATATATAAGCCGCTGAAATTCTCCGCCTTTTTTTCATATAAGCCAAATGCTTGCTCCGTCATAATCGTATTTTGTTTCATTGCTTCCCAGAAAGCCAGTTTCAATACGATTTCACCTGTTTTCGTCCGCATCTTTGACCGTGGTGTATAATTGTATTCCAGAATGGTGTTATTATAGGCTTTAATTTTTCCCTTAAAATTTCCATTCTGATCAAACTTTCCGTCAATCCAATGTTCACATTCTTCAAATTCATCCCATGTAAAAAAATCTTTGATCTGAAGAAAATTGTACGATGTTCCATCACTATTATAAATATAAAACGCTGGTGTCAGATAAATATCCTCTTCCTGTCTCAAATTTGCTTTTCTTTCTGCCATTAATTTTCTGTCAAACGGATTGAAAAGACCTGCCAACGCAGACCTGATAAAATCTGTATGTTCTGCATACTGTTTCCTGTCTTCTTTTATCAGTTCGTCATTTTCCCGTTCGAGATCAGTCAGCTCATCAATGGGATCAAAAATAAGAAATACTGTTCCATGTCCATATTTCTGGAAATGTCCCGATACAGCGGTTTTAATTGTGTTAGGAATTACAGCATATTTTTTCAGAGAATCTTTTACATTGCTTAATAGTTCCGGAAACTTACTCCAGGATTTACTTTCAAAATTAATAAGAAATTCTTTTAATAGTCTTTTATATCCTGAATCCAAATCTTCAAATCCAGTAATTGATACAGTCGGTATTTCGACTTCATCCAGATACATTTCGTAATTTCCAAGAATATCCCAATTCATAAACAGCAATTGTATATCACTATCTTCCATTTTTGTAATCATCAGCATATGGCTGCCCAGATACGCAACCGACAAACGGCCAATTCCTTTTTCACCTAACGGTACACGCGGTTTCTTAAAAAATCTCCTGTCCGCAGACGGAATGGAATCCATTTCTTTCTTATGATCTGTACCTATTACAACCCATTTATTGAGAATATCTTTTTCAGACATACCATATCCGTCGTCACTTATTATAAATATAGTATGATAGACATCCTCATATCCCTTGTGGTATAAACCCGCTGATAAATAATCCCCGTAAGCGTCATAACCATTTTTCCATAATTCTGTAAGTGCAGTAGGCAGATCTGCAATCTGATTTTTACCCAAAAGCTCTATTGCTCTCGCCTTCGTTCTGAAATTTGCCATTAAGTATCATCCTTTCTGCCAAAAGCATACCCATTTACATGCATCTGCATACCAGTATGTGATTAAATCAGCGAAACAGATCCGCTGCTTCCTGCATCTCTAATTGAAAGATCGTTTCTTTAATCACTTTTAGGCATTCATACGGATTTCTGGAAATATCTTTTCCCCAGAATCGGATCACCGTCCATCCTAGAAATTGCAGCTGCTTATTAATTTCTTCATCCCTCTCCCGGTTTCGGGATATTTTTTTCAGCCAGAAATCACTATTCCTGCTATCTTTCAACCGTAATTTTAAAATATCCCAATCCTTTCCATGAAAAAACTCACTATCACAAAAAATAGCAATTTTATATTTTGTCAAAACAATATCCGGTTTACCTGGCAGTCTGGTATCATTTTTGCGATACCGGTATCCGTTTTCCCATAATACTTTTCTCAACAAAATTTCTATTTTGGTATCCTTTGCTTTGATATTGTGCATATTTTTATGTCTTTGTTCTGATGTCAGTACATCGGCCATAACGATCTTTCTCCATTATCATAATTTCATATTCAACAAATACCATATTTATAGTACCACAATCACTTTCTAAATACAAACTTTATTTTTCTACCGTTCTCTATTTTGCTTTTCAAGTGACGTCAAGTGCAATTGACGCACCTACCATTTTGCGATATAATGTAAAATAACATTTACAAAAAGTGGAGAACTATTTGTCACAATGCATTACAGAAGAATAAGGAGAATGGAATGGCTGAAAAATATGTTTGTAACCTTTTAAAAAGCTTGCGCAAGGATGCCGGATTAACGCAGAAAGAACTGGCAGACAAGGTCGGCGTAACAAACTCAACGATATCTTTTTATGAACAGGAAGAACGCAGTCCATCTGTCGATATGATTATCAGATTGTCAAAAATATTTAATGTAAGCGTTGATTATCTGCTTGGGATAGATCAGAAGAGAAATATCAATCTTGCCGGCCTTAAGGAGGAAGATATCCAGCTGATTCAATGTATCGTCGAACATCTTAAAAACAAAAAGGAGCAGACATATTCGAAAGATTCTAAATCCTAAGTTACCATATAAAATAACTCCGGATGAAATAACTCCGGATAAAGTAACTCCGGCAGCATCCAGATTCTGATTCTGCACACCGCCGGAGTTGTTTTTAAGCTGCTCCTTTTGTTGCTGTTTTTGATTTAGGATTCTTTTTTTGCAAGCACAACCGTTATTTTCTGCTCCTGATACCCGTCCTGTGTCTGCCGCTGGATCGTCAGTTCTGCCTGCGCGCCTGCTTCGTAATAACGCAGCCGTTTTGCAAGTTCTTCTCTGGTAGATACTTTTCTGCCGTCTATGCTTGTAATAATATCACCTGCTTCCAGGCCATATTTTTCTGCTGGTGTTCCTTTTAACACTTCTCTTACAAATACGCCTTCCGGCATATGATAAGCCTCTGAAATCGTTGCTGTTACGTCTTCCATATAGATGCCGAGGTATGCGGCTTTGTCATCAGATACAATTTCTTTGGTAATCAGGTCTTCGATAATCGGCTTTGCGGTATTGGCCGGGATGGCAAAACCCATGCCTTCTACGGCTGTATCATTGTATTTAGATGAATTGATCCCGATGACTTCACCGCTGCTGTTTAACAGGGCGCCGCCGCTGTTGCCGGGATTGATGGCTGCGTCTGTCTGGATCAGGTAGTTTGTATAGGACCTACCGGTTGTCTCGTCCTGCGTGGTTACTTCACGTTCCAATGCACTGATATAGCCGGCTGTTACGGACTGTCCGTACCCCAGAGCGTTGCCGATGGCAATGGCCTGGGAGCCTACTTTGATCTTTTCGGAATCGCCAAGGGTCGCAACTTTAATGGCGGATAATGTTTTCTCGTCCATATCCGATTTTTTCACCCGGATGACGGCAAGGTCTGTGCTTTCATCGGTGCCTTTTACTTCTGCTTCTGCAGTCGCATCATCGTTAAAGCGGACGGTCAGTGTCGTAGCGGATTCTATTACGTGGTTATTTGTCGCAATATACAGATAATCCTGATCTTCGCTGACAATAATGCCGCTGCCTGCGCTTGGCATTTCATATCTTTGTACCTGTCCGAAAAAGTTCTGGTACTGCACCAGGCTCATGTTTGTGATTGCTACAATCGACGGCATGCATTCTTCTACGATTGCCACAACACCGTCGCCTGTATTAGAAGCTGCTGAGAGCGGAGTGGTTGATTTTGTGCCGTCTTCGATTTTTAAGACTTCCTGTCCTGTTCCCGTGTCGGAAACAACCGCCGGTTCCTTTTCATTGGTGCCAAGCAGATTGCTCATCGCATACCGGGAGCCTTCCAGAGCCGTGCCTGCTACCAGTCCGAAGACAAGGGCGATGGATGCGCATTTGGCAAGCTTGATGCCAAAGTTCGCGCTGGTGCCTGTGCCTGCAGCTGCGTTTGCTTTCTTTGCTGCGCGCTTCTGGGCGCGTGCTTCTTTTTTCTGCTGTTTTGCATCGCTGTAGGTGTTCCAGCCTGACTGGCCGGAGGCTGTGCCGTAAATGTTACTGTAGTGATTGTCTGTGCCTGTCTGGGTGCCGCTGTAAGCGCTGTTAGTTCCCTGTGCATTGCTGTCCCAGGACTGCTGAGCGGTTCCTGTCTGTGTATTGCTGTAAGCGCTGCCCGTATTGGCCTGAGAGCTGCCATAGACATCGTCTGTACTGCCATAGACATTGTTTATGCCTGACTGTGTACTGCTGTAGCCGGAACCTGTTTGGGCGCTGCTGCCGTAGCCGGAACCTGTTTGGGCGCTGCTGCCGTAGCCGGAACCTGCCTGAGTGTTGCTGCTGTAGCCGGAACCTGCCTGAGTGTTGCTGCTGTAGCCGGAACCTGCCTGAGTGTTGCTGCCGTTTGCACCTGTCTGTGTATTTGTATAGGTATTGCTGCCAGTGGTGTACGTGCCGGCGGTATTTTCATCTGCACGCCAGATGTTGTTTGGATTTTTCTGCTCCTGGTTTAAGTAGCTGTAACTGTAAGTGGAGCTGGATTCCTGCTGTGCGTTTGCTGTCTGGCCTGTACTGCCCGCAGATTCTGTGTTTGACGTATTTAATGTGTCGTTTGTGTTATTTTCTGTATTGTTGTATTGATTGTTTTCCATAGTTATGGCTCCTTTCGATTCTTTTCTTTGTCAACTGGTTTCTGCTGTTTTAAAATGTGATTGCTATTGCTTTATGTTTCTTCATTCTGTTTGGAATGATGATTTGCTGTTCGTTGTTTACAAGTAGCAGTTTAACGTCTAATTGTGTTTCTTTTGTGATAAATGATTCATAAAAAAGTGAATTTCTGTGTCTTTTTTGTGACGGAGCCGGATGGAGCACTAGCCATTTCTTGGCTTTGTCAGTGCCAATTCCTGCTGTTCATTTAATAAGTTTTCTCCTGTGCTACCGCCTTCACCGGCTGCAGCACAGCAGCAGCCAAAACAGGATAAACATAGCGAGCCGGAATCATTGACTACCAGCAATGATTCCGGCTCTTTCTAACATCCTACTCTTTCACACCGCCAAGTGTTACCCCGGCGATAATAAATTTCGACAACAGCAGATACACCACAATAATCGGCACAATCGCTACCGTTATCATCATATAGATCTTCGCCATATCAAAATTCATATAATCCGCTCCGCGCAGCGTCGCTATCAGAATCGGCACTGTCATCTTATCTTTAGACTGAATTACAAGTGCAGGAACGAAGTAATTGTTCCATGACCCTACAAAGGAGAAAATTGCCTGAACCGCAATCGCCGGCTTCATAATCGGCAACACGATACGGTTAAACGTCTTAAACTCCCCGGACCCGTCAATCCGCGCAGCTTCTACCAAAGACAGCGGCAGAGAGGACTGCAGATAGCTGTACATAAAGTAAAAAACAGACGGAGACGCAATCGACGGAATGATCAGCGGCAGCAGGGAATCATACATGCCCATTTTCGTAATCAGACGCAGGAACCCCATTGCTGTAACTTGCGTAGGCATAACAAGGATTGCCATAATAAATGTAAATGCTGCTTTTTTGCCTTTAAAGTCATAGGCATACAGCCCATATGCCGTCAGTGCGGAAAAATAGGTGCAGATCGCCGCACTGCTGCCGGAAACGATCAGGCTGTTTAAAATTCCGCGGAACATCGGAAATGTACCGTCGTTTGCTACATTGCGCAGATTTTCCAGTAAATGCGACCCTGGCAGCGCAGAAAACCCTTTCTGCAGCTCCGCATGGGAACGTGTTGCGTTGACAAACAGGATGTAAAAAAAGAACAGGCACATAAATGACAGAATGATCAGCACAATATGTGCAAAAATCGTGCGCACACGGTTTGACTCATTTGCTTTCATAATCTTATATCCTCCTTACCGTCTGGCCTTTTTTCTTGCTTTTTTTGCTGCCGCTTTGGAGCCGTCCGGATCATTGTTATTCGTCATCCGGTATACAATAAAGCACAGAATGCCGCTGACAATAAACAGATAGACGGAAAGCGCTCCTGCCATACCGTAATTCTTGCTCTTTAAGTGGCTGTTTAAGAACATGATCAGCGTCATGGATGTACGGTCCGGCGAGCCCTGTCCGTTGGTCAGGATCTGCGGTACGTCAAACATCTGCAGGCCGCCGATGATGGAATTGATCAGCGTATAGGCAAGAATCGGACGGATCAGCGGCAGCGTAATCAGGAAAAACCGTTGGATACTGTTGCACCCGTCCAGTTCGGACGCCTCAAAAATGTCCGGGCTGATGCCCATGATTGCTGCCATCAGCATAATTGTTGTATTTCCAAACCACATAACAAAATTCATCAGTCCGACCAGCGACCTTGTGCCGGTTACGGTACCCAGAAAGTCTATCGGCTGGCTGATTGCCCCTAGCGACATAAGGATCGAATTGATCGGCCCGTTCGTGGAAAACATCGTAAAAAATAACATTGCAAACGCAGATGCCATAATCAGGTTTGGCAGATAAATTACAACCTTAAAAAACTGGGTGCCGCGTATTTTCAGCCGGGCGTCCACAAACCAGGATGCAAGCAACAGCGCAATCACAATCTGCGGAATAAACCCGATGATCCATAAGATCAATGTATTTGCCGCATATTTAAACATATCCGACCCTAACAGGCTGACATAATTTTTCATCCCGATAAAATTCGGCCCGATCTCCTTGATTCCGGAACGGTAATATTCAAAAAAGCTGTAACGGACGGTGTCCACCAAAGGAATCAAAGAAAAAATGAAAAAACTGAGAAAAAACGGAAGAATAAACAGATATCCCCATTTTGCATAGCTGATGCTTTTACGTTTCATAGACGGTCATTCCTTTCTTTTTATCCTGCCGTATCTTATTCCGGCCACTCGATCTGGGTGATCTCAGGATAACGTTCCCGGATCGCTGTCTCAAAGTTTGCCTTTGCTTTATCATAATCCACCTGCCCCTGGAAATAGTCACTGAACGCATTCTGAATCAGCTCCACGCATCCCTGGTCATAGGCAGACAGCGGCGCAATCTTGATATTTTCCGCTACCGGCGCAAAATATTTATAGGCATTCTGGCCTCCTAAAAACGCTGACGGATACAATTCGTCATCCTTCGCCGCTTCCTGCATACAGCTGCGTGCATTCGTAAATTCCGCATATTCCTGCGCAAGCTTTGACAGGTTTTCCTGATCCGCTGTCAGCGAAAGGATAATATCTTTGACATATTTCGGATTGTCTGTTCCGGTGCATGCATGGATATAGGAACCGCCCCAGTTGTATTCCTGCGGTGGATTTGTAACTGCCCAGGCACCGTCTTCACCATCCCAATTCGGCTTTAGGGTAAAGTCAATGCCCCATGCCGGAAACAGGAAGGCAAATACTTTGGATTCGGAACCCATTGCTTTGTTCCAGTCATCGTTCCACTGCCCTTTTACCGTTTTATTTAAATATCCGGCATCCAGCCATTCCTTGGAATCCTTTATCCAGTCCATAATCTTCTGGTCGACTTTGAGCACCGTTTCCCCAGGGCTGATCCATGGCTGCGAAATGCTGTTGCCATACAAACGGAACGTATCTGCATAAGAAGAAAATGTATAATACCCTTTTGCCTTTAATTCTTCTGCGGTCAACTTCAGCGTATCCCAATCTTTCACCTTTTCGCCGATCTCCTGCGGATCATCTGTCCCGAACGCATCCTTTGCAATATCGCGCCGGTAAACCAAAAGGCCCGGGCAGCACTGCCAGGTAGAAGCTCTCTGAACACCGTTTACATCGGAGGCTGTAACTTTTGTAAAATCATACTGATCTGCCAGGTCTTTATCCGGATCAATGCCAAGATCTGTTAACGGCATAGCTACATCCGCTTCCGCATCCGTATATTTATACACATAATCCGTCTCTGACAAAAAGATATCTACTTTATCGTCTGCCGCCGCATCCGCCTGGTTAAGAAGGGCTTCGTCCAGCTTCTGCTGATAAACGCCGTCCTGGTTCGGGTTAATGATCCAGTGGATTTCGGTACCGTCTTTAAGATATGTAACCGTTCCATCCGAAGAAGTCTCCTTAACCTCTGGATAAACTGCTTGGACACGCTGGCTGAACTCATTGTTCCAGCTGTAGATATTAATGACTTTCCCTTCAGATGCGTCAGAGTCCCCACCTGTCCCGGCATCGGAGTCCCCACCTGTCCCGGCATCGGAGTCCCCACCTGTCCCGGCATCGGAGTCCCCGCCTGACTGGGCGCCTGCATCCACCTTTGCATCTCCGTCCGTCTTTGTATCCGACCCGGAACCGCAGCCTGCTACGGTACCTGCCGCTATTACTGCCGCCAATAAAATGCTAACTGTTTTCTTTTTCATTTCAAAATCCTCCTTTTATTTTTATAGCAATTCTCTTAGAACGTTTATTGCTTATATCCGGTATTATAAATCTGTTTCACCACGGGCGTTTGACAGTTAAATTGAGAAAAAATCTCTACAATCCGCACCAGGTCT
>CANOET010000152.1 GCA_947564835.1 uncultured Eubacterium sp.
TCCGGCGTCCGCATAGCCAATCAAAAACGCAACACAATGTCAATTCTGTCGCCTGAAAGTAAAATATTGCTATTTTGCGCAAAAATCGTTCCCAAGTTCCTACTAAACTGACAAATCATGCATCCGGTAATTTCACAGCAACCTCAATAAATCCAGCCGCATACGGTCCAACCACATACGGATCCGTATAAAAACGGATCTTGCCGTTCTTCAGATAATATAAATTGTCATTAAAGTTCAACTTATCAAGCGTCGCCTTTACATCCGCCCTGTTTTCATAAAACGGATGTGCATTTCCAGAAGTCCGGTCAAACTTTTTCAGGAACAGGCTGCGCACTTTCTCATTCAGCTGCTTTTTACTTAATCCAAGCAGGCTGGCTGCAGACACCTTTTTTCCCGTTTTGGCATCAAAAATATAGGAATAACGGTATGGCATGCCATGAGCGCCCATAGAATACGCATAACCGGACTGAAGCACACAAATATAATTCTCGTCGCTGCTTGTAATTTCACATGTTACTTCATCCGCATAATACCGGTCCGCCTCATCAATCTGCTCTGCCATTTCCTTTGCTTCCTTGAGATTTTCTGTTGCCGCTTTTTTCCACTTTGTACGCAGTTTTTTATAAAAACCATTAAACGCCTGCGCAGCTTCACTGTCTGCCTCCGCTACCGGATATTCATAAGAAATCACCTTATACATACGTCCGTCTTTTGTCTTATATTCCTTTTTCTGCGTCTTTATAACAATTTCCAGCCCAGACGGATCTTCCGGCATCTGATCCTTCTCCTGATCATTAGCCCCTGACAAATCTTCGTCTTTATTATCCCCGGACGAATCTTCGTCTTTATTATCCCCAGACGAACCTTCGTCTTTTACAGCCGTATACATCTGCGGTTCTTCTGCAATCGGTTCCTGATCCCCGGATCCCACTTGTAGTTCCTGTGCATCATCCAGCGGATGGCTGATTACCTCTGCCTTTGCCGTATCACCCGCCGAATCCACAACCGCGCTGCCAGCCACCGGCACCACACAAGGCATCGCCAACATAAATGCCAATACTGTAATACCCAATTTTTTTGCAATTTCTTTTCTTCTCATGATCATTAATCCTCCTTTATGCTTGTTCTTATATAATATTAGACGGATATCACGCATAAAAGTTTCAAATAATTTCTAAAATATCTAATTTTGGGGCAACTTTGAGCCATAGCATCCTATGTCCAATCAGATGGATAGACAGAATCAGAATTGAGATATATGTCCATATGAGGGGTACTAAAAACTTTCCGTGTACACGCCTATGGGTACATTATATATTGGTACATTATATTGTGCAATTAACGGTGAATACAGCAGAATTTTGTGCCAGCGCAAGGCAGAGAAAAAAGCGATGTGGCCCCATCGTTGACTGACGACAACACAGTGCTGGCGCATAAGACAAACACTGTATTCACCGTTAATTGCACAACACAACACTAGAAACAAGTCTTGTAACGCCCTCCATAACCAGGCACTGCGGGCGGATTACCACACACCCGCTGCCTGCTGCCCCATCCGCAGATATTACCTCAGATTTCCGCTTCCGCCACCCGGATCCCCAGCTCATCCAGCTGCCCGGCATCCACCGCCTCCGGCGCCTCCGACATCAAATCCGACGCATCCTTCACCTTCGGAAACGCAATCACATCCCGGATCGAATCCGCATGTACCATATGCATAATCATCCGGTCAAACCCATACGCAAGCCCGGCATGCGGTGGCACCCCATACTGAAATGCGCGAAGCAGGAACCCAAAGTTCTCCCACGCCTTTTCCTTCGTAAATCCAAGCACCTCAAACATTTTTTCCTGAATGTCATTGCGGTGGATACGGACCGAACCTCCGCCAAGCTCCGTACCGTTGAGCACGATATCGTAAGCCTTTGCCCGCACCTCACCCGGCGCGGAGTCAATCTTATCCCAGTCTTCTTCCATCGGCATCGTAAACGGATGATGCATGGCCATATAACGCTGCTCTTCATCTGACCACTCCAGCAGTGGAAATTCCGTAATCCACAGGAAATGATAGGCATCTTCTTTTAGCAGCCCTAATTCTTTTCCCATCTCCAGACGCAAGGCGCCTAATACATTCCATACGATTTTATTCTGGTCAGCCGCAAATAAAAGCAGGTCCCCCGGCTGCGCTTCCATCTTTTCCGCCAGTGCCTGCAGCTGGCTTTCCTCCATAAATTTGGCAAACGAAGATTTCAAAGAACCGTCTTCGTTCACACACAGCCAGGCAAGCCCTTTCGCGCCGCAGCCTTTGGCAAATTCCACCAGCTTGTCAATTTTTTTACGCGGCATTTTTCCTTGTCCTTTGACATTGATCCCCCGGACGGAACCGCCGTTTTCCAATGCGCCTGTAAATACGCCGAAGCCGCATCCGGCTACCGTTTCCGATACGTCCACAAGCTCCATGCCGAAACGGGTATCCGGCTTGTCCGAACCAAAGCGGTCCATCGCTTCCTGCCACGGCATCCTTGGCAGCGGCAGGCGGATATCCACGCCGATGGCTTCTTTGAACACGTATTGCAGCAGGCGCTCATTTACATCCATGACATCCTGCTCATCCACAAACGACAGCTCCATATCGATCTGTGTAAATTCCGGCTGACGGTCTGCGCGCAGATCTTCGTCCCGGAAGCATTTCGTGATCTGGATGTAGCGGTCGTAGCCGGAGCACATCAGCAGCTGCTTAAATAACTGCGGCGACTGCGGGAGCGCGTAAAATTTCCCCGGATGTACGCGGCTCGGCACCAGATAGTCCCTGGCCCCTTCCGGTGTGGATTTTTGCAGCATCGGTGTCTCGATCTCCAGAAACCCTTCTTTTTCCATAAAATTGCGGATCAGGGACGCTACCTTGCTGCGCATGATCAGGTTTTTCTGCAGATCCGGCCTTCTTAAATCCAGGTAGCGGTGTTTCAAACGCAGTTCATCTTTCGTCTGGCTGTCTGCTTCAATTGGAAACGGCGGCGTCTCAGACTCTGATAAGATGCGCAGGCTTTCTGCAATCACTTCGATATCCCCGGTTTTCAGATTGTCATTGACTGCTGCGCTGCGCTTCTTTACGGTACCGGTTACCGCAACGACATATTCGCTGCGCAGGGTACCTGCTTTTGCAAACCCTTCTGCTCCTACACAGTCCTCGTCGAACACGATCTGCAGCAGGCCGGAACGGTCTCTTAGATCAATAAAAATCAAACTACCCAGGTTGCGCCTTTTCTGCACCCATCCCATCACTGTTACATGCTCACCGATATTTTGGTTTGATACCTCCGTACATCTGTGGGACCTGTGCAGTCCCTGCATGGATTCTCCCATGGCTGCCCTCCTCCTATTTGTCAAAAAATTCCACAAATTCCTCGTACCCGTCTTTGGCCAGCTGCTCTTTTTGGAATTTTTTATTTTTATTCATACGGACCACAAGCACCTGCTGCCCGTCCTGCCTTGCCTCCTGAGCTTTTGCAATCACTGCTGCCAGCTTTTCGCCCGGATAGCCTTTCTCAATCAGATACGCCATCTTCTTCGGCTGCTGCGGAATCTCAAACCCATTTTCCATAAGCAGCAGGATAATCCGCTCAAACCCAATCGAAAAACCGCAGGCCGGAACATCTTTTCCGGTAAAATTGCCGATCATTTTATCGTAGCGTCCGCCTCCGCCGCAGCTGCCGCCAAATTCCGGCATCGCGATCTCAAAAATCGTGCCTGTATAATAAGACATGCCGCGTACAAGCGTCGGATCAAAAACAAGCGCAAATTCCGCTGACTTGCAGGCATTGACGCTTGCCGCGATCTCTTTCATGCCAGACACAACGTCCGCATCCAGATAACCGCCCAGCGTATCCGCCAGATAAGAAATACCGTCCTCCGCCTCCCGGACCCCCTGGAACAGCGACATATAGGCAGTAACCGCTTCCGCCGCAAACCCAGCCTGCGCAAGCTCTGCGGCTACCCCATCCATTCCGATTTTATCCATTTTATCCAGAATAATAAAAACGGTATCAAAATCATCCTCCGAAAAACCGCTGTAAGCAGCCATTGCCTTTAAAATCCGCCGCTCATTGATACGGATCTCAAAGCCTGAAAATCCAAGCCTGCCCAGCGTCGCTGTCGTCGCAAGGATCAGTTCAATCTCCGCCAGATTCGACGGCTCGCCCAGAATATCAATATCACACTGCATGAACTGGCGGTAACGCCCCCGCTGCGGCCGGTCCGCACGCCAGACATTGCCGATCTGCAACGCTTTAAACGGCGATGGCAGATCATTGGCATGGTTTGCATAAAAACGCGCCAGCGGTACCGTCAGATCATAACGCATTCCAAAATCCACCAGATCGCTTTCATCCTTCGCTGTTTCCAGGTTCAGTTTTTCTCCGCGCTTCATTACTTTAAATATCAGCTTTTCATTTTCCCCGCCTTGTTTATTGGACAGATTTGCAATAGGCTCCATACAGGGCGTTTCGATCGGCGTAAAGCCGAAGCTGCGGTACGTATCCTTAATTACGCTTTGAACATAATCACGGATCTGCATTTCTGCCGGTAAAATATCTTTCATGCCGTTGACCGGTTTTTTTACTAAAGACATTACTCTTGTCCCTCCTTGTTTTACTCAGCCGCATCCAGTCCATGATGCCTGTTCTTTCCTACAAGCATTCATCTCTGTGCATCTTCCTAACATTATATTTTCCGAAATGCGGAAAGTCAAGTATTTTTGACCCGGTTGACAATCCATTTTAGATCTGCTATACTTTAACTACTGATCAATAAACAGTAATATGTGACAAAGGAGGTCCTGACTATGAATACAAAGACATGCAGCAAATCCGATTTTTTATACAAACTGCAGTTCCTGCTGTCCTTCCGGTACAGCGATTCCGAGTGCAGGCATATTTTATCGGATTACGAAGAATGGTTCCAGGAAGAAAACCGGAGCGGAAAATCCGACGCCGAAATCTGCTCCCATATGGGCAGCCCCGCAAAGACCGTGAAAAAGATTACGGCAGAAACAACAAGCGAGTCGTCAAAGCTATCTATTTGGATGCATAACAGCTTCCTGCAGTTTGTGGTTCTTACATGCATCCGTATAGCTGCAGATCTG
Source organism: uncultured Eubacterium sp. (assembly GCA_947564835.1). Lineage (GTDB taxonomy): Bacteria > Bacillota > Clostridia > Lachnospirales > Lachnospiraceae > Eubacterium_J. Next base: position 5,141 of record CANOET010000152.1, read on the forward strand.
TCTGCGTTTTTCCACTGTGAAAGAAACGGCCTGCCCTATTTATGGGCCTCACTCTTGATCAACGCCCTGTATTTTGTGTGTGCGATGGCGGCTGCAAAGCCAAAAGCCCCCTGCCGCCTGCTGTGCCGGGAAAATTTTGTGATCGCCGTGCTGGCCGCAGCCGCTTTGGCAGGTAATGCGGCAGTCTGGAATTATGCCGTAAGGATCCAAACCGGACCTTCTGCCGTCTTGCTGCTTACCATCCTTGTATGCATCCTGTATGCATCCGCCGTCATACGGGGCGGATGGGGAATTTTGAAACATGAAACTAAGATCTATCTGCTGGCATTTCATGCAACGGGCCTTGCATCCATGCTGCTTTATTGCATCTGCCAGTATCATACCCTTACCGCAGGCAGGAAGCAATTGATCGCCACATCTGTGACAGGAAGCATCGGGATTTATGCAGAGGTCCTGGTTCTTATGCTCTTGTTCCGGTTATGGAAAGCACCCGCAAAAGGAGATTCCGCATGGACGCTCAATTGAAAAAAGGCCTGCTGAATATCTGTATCCTGCAATTTTTAAGCCAATGTGACCTGTACGGCTATGAAATTGTCAAACAGATCCAGAAATATTTTGCGGATACCGATGAAAGCACCGTATATGCCATTTTACGCCGGCTGCATAAAGAGGGCCTGACCGATTTGTACTACAGTACACAGTCAAACGGCCCCCGGCGGAAATATTACCGGCTCACAAAGGACGGCGAAAAAGCCCTGGCTGCGTATGCATCATCCATTCAGGAAATGGAACGCATATTTTCAGAGATCGGGATCAAAAATCACCGCGAAAGAAATTTGTAAGATTTGCGCAAGGGGCATCCATCTGGGATCCCAAAGCCTGCGGCCGCCGTTTGCTATTGATTTCCAGATGGGAAGCCTGTCATTTCATCCAAGGCGGCTGTGGTTACTTCGTTCGTACGGTATGCAAAACAGCATCCCGTTCTTAAGAACCGGACGCTGTTTTGTTATGGTTCGCCGCACAGCCTGTCTACAGCCGTCTGCGTGCTGCAGCGGTTCTATCCTGGCAGGGCTGGCCTTAGTTTGTATATTCTTTGATCATTTCCTCAATCGATGGAATTGCTTCCAGCTCATCCATCATGGTATTATAACCGATCCGTTCCAGCTCTTTCAAGTAGTCTTCCCACGTATCATCCACATCAATCTGCCCTAAGATCGCCTGGGTGCGGTAGCTTGCCACATAGGCGTCCAGATCCCCGCTGATAGACTGGCTGATCTTTTCGTATCCTGTCTCATTGGCAAGGTCTGCCTTATATGGCCGGTGCTGCCATTTCAGCCAGGAGCCGTTTTCACTGGCGGACCAGTATTTTCCTCCGGTCTGGAACAATTCTTCTTCACCGACCCATTTGGTCACTTCCTCGGTCTGTCCGAACTGGCTAAAGCTCCAGGTGCCCTTGTCACCCGAATTTAGTTTATTGATTTTAACCGGTACTTCGCCTGTATCATCCCATTTCCAGTCTATGTCCTTTTCACCGAAGAGCAGCTTTGCCATGATCTCCTTATCTCCGTTGCCAAAGATCGTATAATTGAAAAATTCCAGGATCTTTGCCAGCTTGTCATCATCGACATTGGCGTTTACATAAAATTTTCCATAAGCCGGCGTCGGGTTAACAGCTGCCGTTACTTCGCCGCCGTCCGGTTTCAGGCCAGGCGTTGCCAGAATCTTCGCATCCGGATTTCTCTCCAACAGCGTCAGCGGCGGACGGTCCATAGCCCAGCTGTTTAAGGTGTTCATGGAACTGAGCCAGTAGCCTGCGACACCCGTATTCACTTTTTCCCAGGCAATCGTCCGGTCATTGCTGATGATTTCCGGATCCAGCAGATTTTTTGCATACTTTTCACTCTATTTTTCATCATTTTCAAACCCTCCTCAAACTCTGCTGCCAGGCCGGACCTGACAGCTTATGCCTATCCATGTTATCATATCTGCTCTGCGGCCTTGCGGCAGCTTTCCATCTCCCCGCGGCCGATCCTGCGGATTCTGGCCCTGGCCAGGCAGCTTCCGTCTTTGGGCCCGCCCGCCTGATACCCCAGCAGCATCCCGTCCTTCAAAAAGTGGATCGCACAGTAACAGTACCCATGGTCCTCTTCTCCTTCAAAGGCTACTCCTTCGGTAAACGTCCGCCCGTTGTCCGTGCTGACGGCAATCGCATACGGGGTGCGCCCTCCGGTAAAAATCTCCGTTTTCTTCTCACGTCCGTTGTATTCCGGAATCGGATTCCACACCGCCCAAACAGCGCCGGACGGATCCCGCTTCATGCTTAACGGGCTGTTTGGGGAAGTAAATCGGGAAGGCTGCGGCGCCGTCCATGTATTTCCGTTATCTACCGAAAACATCTCATACTGCCTGCCCAGGTCTGTCCTGGCATATCCCCACAAGATCCCATCGCCAAGTTCCAGCACACCCGGCTCCTGAAGACCGGACTTGCAGTTCCGGGTATGCGGCATACAGCATTTTCCCTCCGATGCCTGCCAGGAACGGCCGTCATCATCGGAATAGAAAAAAAGCACCTCTGAGCAAAAATCCAGGAAACGCTCTCCTTGCGTCTCCCCCAGCTGCCCTGTCCTGTGGCTGGCAGCCGGAATCAGGATCCTGCCGCTTTCAAGCCTGACCACCCTGTCATTATTGACAACAAAAAACCCTTCCTGCGGCATGCATAACACTCTGTCACCCCAGGTCTTTCCGCCGTCTTTCGAACGCCTGACATACATCTGCATCAGCGTATATGTATGACGCACCAGATAAAACAGCCCGATATCGCCGTTTTCCATATGCAACAGGGATAATGACATAATATTTTCCGCCTTTTCCTCTTCACAGGTCAAAAGGATCCTCTCACCCGCAAAGCTTCTCCCGCCGTCTTTGGACACGGCCGCACAAAGGTCCGAAGCATCCCAGTCTTCAAAACCGTTTCCCTTAAACCGGCTGTACACATACAAGACCGTGTCATCCGAAAGGCTGATAAACGCCCCTTCACTGTTGCGCGGATTATGCTTTTCCTTTGACGGCGCAAACTCGGCCACAACTGTCCCCAATTCTTTTCGTTCCATAAAATATCTCCTATTTCATTTGCGCCCGCGGCCTGTTTTTCGCAGTTGCCGCCGAACCTTCCTCTATCCCTTCACGGCTCCGACCATAATTCCCTGTACAAAATATTTCTGCAGGAACGGATAGACCGCTACAATCGGCAGTACTACCAGAATCGTCGTTGCCGCCTTGATCGTATCCGGATTCGTATCCACCATCGAGCCGATCGCTTCTACCCCGGATGCCGCTGTCGAGGTAGATGCTGTCAGGCTGTCAAGCATCCTCCGCAGCAGATACTGCAGCGTGATCAGATTCGCAGACCTGCGGCAATAGACCATATTATCAAACCATGCGTTCCACTGCCCTACCATCTGCCACAAAGCAACGGTCGCAATCACCGGTTTGGACAGCGGCATAATAATAGAAGCAAAAATCCGCACCTGGGAAGCCCCGTCGATGGACGCCGCTTCTTCCATGCCCTTATCAATCGAGAAAAAATAATTCCGGATAATGATCGTATTATATATGGAAAACCCCGAAGGAAGCACATATACCAGGAAATTATTTAACAGCCCCAGCCTTTTCATATTCAGGTACATTGGAATCATACCTGCCGAAAAGAACATCGGAATCAAAAGCACTGCTGTAATAAATTTGCGGTAAGGCATATCTGTCCTCGTCAGGGAATACGCCGCCATACAGCATACCAGAATGTGAATCACCGTACCAATCACAGTCCTTAATACAGATATGAAAAACGCCGTAATAATCTCATTATCCTGGAAACAGTATTTGTAAGCATCCAGCGTCCACACTTTCGGGAGCAAATTAATATGCATATAGGAAATATCCTGTGCCCTGGAAAAAGACCGCACTATAACATCCCAAAACGGCAGCAGTATCGTAATACAAAAAAGAATCATCAGTACCGTATTACAGATATCAAATACCCGGCTTGCCGCCGACTGCTTCATTTTAACCCTCTTCTCTTCTTCGCGCGCCATAAACCCTCTCTCCTTTCCTTAGATAATCTTATATTCCGGATTCGCTTTCCTCGCAAACCAGTTCGCAATCAGCACCAAAACAAGGCTGACCACATTCTGGAACAAGCCGATGGCTGTAGAAAAATCATATCTGCTCTCCACCATACCTTTTCTGTATACATATGTAGAAATAACATCCGCCGTCTGATACGTCGCATCATTGTACAAGTTAAACACCGGATCAAACCCTACGCTGACCAGACTGCCGATATTTAAAATCAGCATCGTACACATCGTCGGAAACATCGCAGGCAGAGTAATATTCAAGATTCTGCGGAAACGGTTCGCCCCATCAATCGAGGCCGCATCATACAGCGACGTATCAATACCCGCTATCGTCGCCAGATAAATCACGATACTGTATCCGGTCGTTTTCCACAGGTTCGCAATCAGATAAATCGGCACGAACAGGTCCTTCTGCGCCATAAAATACAGCGGCTTATCCAAAATCCCCAGTTTCAGAAATATCGCATTGACAACACCGCCTGTCGGAGACAGCAGCTGATACACAAACGTACCCACAACAACCCAGGAAAGGAAATGCGGCATATAAGTGATCGTCTGCACCACACTCTTAAATCGGGTATTTAAAATCTCATTCACCAGCAGTGCAAAGATAATTGTCATCGGAAATGTAGTCAGAAGTGTTAAAATACTGATCTTTAACGTATTCCCCAATA
>CANOET010000153.1 GCA_947564835.1 uncultured Eubacterium sp.
GCCCAAGGTGTGTCTCCCGGCGCGTCCCCTGGCCACCGCCCGCAGAGTCGTCCGGCTAGCCACATCCCCCGGCCAATCAAGATCTATCGGTCAGCCCCAAAACGCAACCCAATAAGTGTCTGCAGCCAAAAAATACAAAAATTATCTTGACGTTTCCCCGCAAATATGCTATCCTCTATGAGTATGCCGCACAACGAGGTAACAAGCATGTGCCCCGCACATCACCAAAGTTGGCGAGTAATGATAAATAGGAGGTGCCAAATGTACGCAATTATAGCAACAGGTGGTAAACAGTACAAAGTATCCGAAGGCGATATCATTACCATTGAAAAGCTTGGAGCAGACGCAGGCCAGACAGTTACATTCGATCAGGTATTAGCAGTGAATAACGGAGAATTGACCGTCGGCAGTCCGACTGTTGCCAACGCAACTGTCACAGCTTCTGTCATCAAAGAAGGCCGGGCAAAGAAAGTCATCGTATACAAGTACAAGAGAAAGACCGGCTATCATAAGAAGACCGGCCACAGGCAGTCATTTACCCAGGTTAAGATTGAAAAGATCAATGCCTAGCATAGCCGGAACGCAGGAATTGTAATGATTAAGACTACAATTTATCAGAATCATGCCGGGCAGTATACCGGGTTTACCTGTACCGGACATGCCGGGTTTGCGGTGCGCGGCGATGATATTGTATGCGCGGCCGTATCGGTGCTGGTGATCAATACGCTGAATGCTATCGAAGCATTTACAGCAGATGCTTATAATGCCAGGACAAATCCTGACAGCGGCCTGATTGATATCCGCTTTCAGCATCCGGCCGGACATGACGGGAAACTGCTGTTAGATACCATGGTTCTGGGCTTGCAGAATATACAGGAACAATACGGAACAGATTATAGTAGATTAACATTTGAGGAGGTGTAGGACATGTTTGCATTAAACCTTCAGTATTTTGCGCATAAAAAGGGAGTTGGTTCTACCAAGAACGGACGTGACTCCGAAGCGAAACGGTTAGGTGCGAAAAGGGCAGACGGACAGTTTGTAAAAGCTGGAAATATCCTTTACAGGCAGCGCGGTACCAAGATTCATCCGGGAAACAATGTCGGCAGGGGCGGCGACGATACATTATTCGCATTAACAGATGGTATTCTGAGATTTGAGAGAAAAGGAAGAGATAGGAAACAGGCTTCCGTATATCCGGTTGTAAACGAATAAGCGATACAAGGCGCATCGTTTGGACCGCAGATACCGCTGCATATTTTTTCATCAGCAAATCGTTTGGCAGGGCAGTGCGGAGGCAGGCCCTTAAGACGTGCCGTGTCTGATGAAAAAATACGCAGCGGTTTTTTTGCAGCAAATGTTTTGAAAAGTTAGGAGATCACTCTATGTTTGCCGATAGTGCAAAAATATTTATTAAATCAGGAAAAGGCGGGGACGGGCATGTCAGCTTCCGCCGGGAAAAATATGTGCCAAACGGCGGGCCCGACGGCGGCGACGGCGGCGACGGCGGCGATATTATCTTTCTTATAGATGACGGTATGAATACGCTGGCGGATTACCGGCATAAGCATAAATTCGCGGCGCAGGCGGGCGAAGACGGGAAAAAGCGGAACTGCCACGGGAAAAAGGGGGATGACCTTATTTTAAAAGTGCCGGCTGGCACGGTGATTAAAGATGCTGCATCGGACCGGGTGATTGCAGACATGTCCGGGGGCAACCGCAGGCAGGTCGTTTTGACCGGAGGCAGGGGCGGGCTTGGCAACCAGCATTTTGCAACATCCACCATGCAGGCGCCGAAATACGCGCAGCCGGGGCAGGAAGCCGTGGAACTGGAAGTGAAGCTGGAATTAAAGGTTATTGCAGACGTCGGCCTTGTTGGATTTCCGAATGTCGGAAAATCAACGCTGCTGTCGCGTGTAACGAATGCGCAGCCTAAAATCGCAAATTACCATTTTACAACGCTGCAGCCAAATCTCGGGGTAGTGGATTTTGAAAACGGGGAAGGGTTTGTGATGGCGGATATTCCGGGGCTTATTGAAGGCGCATCTCAGGGAATCGGGCTGGGCCATGAATTTTTAAGGCATATTGAGCGTACAAGAGTGATCATCCATATCGTAGACGCGGCATCTGTGGAAGGGCGCGACCCTGTCGAAGACATTCATGCGATTAACCAGGAGCTTGCGTCCTATGACCCGGTTCTTTTGCAGAAACCGCAGGTCATTGCCGCAAATAAGCTGGATGTGCTCTATGAAGGCGAAAGCGAGGTCATCAGCCAGTTAAAGTCGGAATTTGAACCGCAGGGAATCCCGGTTTACCCGATTTCTGCAGTCAGCGGGCAGGGGTTAAAGGAGCTGCTTTATGCCGTTAAGAAAATGCTGGATGAGATACAGGAAGAACCTGTCGTTTATGCACCGGAATATGACCCTTCGCAAAACCAGGCCGTCCAGGACGCCTTTACCGTAGAAATCGACCCGCAGGACGGCGCGTTTGTCGTGGAAGGTCCCAAAATCGAAAAAATGCTGGGCTATACGAACCTGGAAGCGGAACGCGGATTTTTGTTTTTCCAAAATTTCTTAAAGGAACAGGGGATTTTAAAGGAATTAGAACAAAAAGGAATCCAGGACGGCGATACGGTGCGGATCTATTCGCTTGAATTTGAATATTACAAATAAGAAAGGAAATAACATATGGACTTAACAAGTAAGCAGCGAGCTTATTTAAAAAGCCTTTCCGGAAAAATTGAACCGATATTTCAGATCGGGAAATCCAGCCTGACCCCATCCATTACGGATGCTGTCAGCGATGCGCTGGAAAAACGCGAGCTGGTGAAGGTCTCCGTATTGAAAAACTGTGCGGACGATCCGAAAGAGCTGGCACAAATGGTAGCAGAGCGTACGCATGCGAATGTGGTTCAGGTGATCGGGAAAAAGTTTATTTTATACCGTCCATCCCAAAAATCTCCGAAAATTGAACTGCCTGCAGCAAAATAAAAGCAGCGCTTCCTTAAATGGAACTCTTGCACACGGAGCAATCTATGGAAGGTAAGAATGTTATCCTAAATACAGGGCCGGGCGGTAAAATCGGGCTGATGGGCGGTACGTTTAACCCGATTCATTATGGGCACCTGCTGATTGCGGAAAATGCATATGAACAGTTCGGACTGGACGAAGTCATTTTTCTGCCTACCGGACAGTCTCCGCATAAGGATGCCCGGCATATTTTGAAAGCAGATGAACGTATGGAGATGATCCGGCTTGCCATCGCAGACAATCCCCATTTTTCCTGTTCGGATTATGAAATACGCAAAGAAGGCATTTCCTATACGTACCTGACAGTTCGGGCCTTTTTTGAACAGGCAGCCGGGAAAGAACTTTTTTTTATTATGGGTGCGGATTCGCTGGCGTATTTTGATTCCTGGATGCGTCCGGATGAGATCAGCCGGATGTGTACGATACTGGCAGCTGTACGCGATGATTTAAACAGAAAAGAGCTGGTTCCCATCCGGGATTTTTTGCAGGAAAAATATAACACACGGATTGGCTTCATCCATACGCCGAATTTTTCCGTATCATCCAGAATGATCCGGAAGCGTATCGGCAATCATCAGTCCATCCGGTATCTTGTTCCGGATGCGGTAGAACAGTATTTAAAGGAACATGCCGTATATTTATCCTGAATCCCCGCTGCGGCACAATTGCCGGCAGGCCGTACGAAGGATACTCATGGGCAGTTTTCAGGTTACTGTTCACACCTTGTTCAAGCACTTGCTGCTTGGACAAGGCCAAAAAATGTGGCCTGCCAAGCATCCAGCCCTTCGCCGAAGGCGAACTTTCCATGGGCTGGATGCCGTTACAGTTCGCAGCTGTCCTGCTTTTTTGACAGGTGTGAACTGTAACGTTTTCAGAAAATGGGAGTGGAGGAGAGCATGAAAGAACTGGAAAAATATCAAAAAAAGCTGCAGCGTTATCTTGATAAAGGACGTTACCAGCACACACTCGGCGTTATGTATACCTCTGCGGCGCTTGCCATGGCATATCATTATGATCTGGAAAAAGCAATGCTTGCCGGGCTGCTTCATGACTGCGCCAAAAATGTTCCAAATGAAAAAAAACTGGAGCTTTGTAAAAAACACCATATCGAAGTCACGGATATTGAACGCGAAAACCCATTCCTGCTGCATGCAAAGGTCGGCGCCTGGATCGCCAAAAAAAAGTATCACGTAAAGGATGAAGAAATCCTGCATGCGATCAAAGTCCATACGACAGGAGAACCCGCCATGGGGACGCTGGATATGATCTTATTTATCGCAGATTACATCGAACCAGGCCGCGACAAAGCGCACAATCTGCCGCAAATCCGGGAAATGGCATTTACAAGCCTGGAACAAACCGTAGAAAAAATCCTGTATGATACGCTGCATTACCTGAACGAAAAATCAGGCAGGATTGACCCGACCACAGAGATCACTTATGAATATTACAAAAACAGGAAGGAGATGGCCGAATGAGCCTTACCAGCAAAGAAATGGCAAAAACCGCCTGCCAGGCGCTATCCGATAAAAAAGCGGAAGATATCCAGATCATTGATATCAGCGGCATATCCGTACTCGCCGATTATTTTGTCATTGCAAACGGCACAAACCAAAACCAGATTGAAGCCATGCGTGACGCGGTGGAAGAGGCGCTGTACAAAGCAGGCGTCCAGGTAAAGCAAATCGAAGGAAACCGCAGCTCCAGCTGGCTGTTAATGGATTACGGCGAGATTATCGTGCATGTATTTTCCAAAGAAGACCGTCTGTTTTATGACCTGGAAAGAATCTGGGGAGACGGAAAGTTTATCAGCCTGGCGGATCTGGAAGCATAATACGGATACCTTCAGCCTGAACAAAAAGGGTCTGTGCATGGCCTTTATGCAGACTTCAGCCTGAACAAAGGCCATGCATCTTTCATCAACCATCAGGAAAACAAGCGGAATACGCCAAATACTTTTCCAAGAATCGTACAATCCGGAACAATAATCGGTTCATAAGCATCATTTTCCGGCTGCAGGCGGATATGTCCGTCTTCCTTGTAAAATGTTTTAACAGTGGCGGAATCTTCAACAAGCGCGACTACCATATCGCCGTTTTCCGCTGTCTGCTGCTTTTGAACCAATACCTTATCTCCTGCAAAAATCCCTGCATTGATCATACTCTCACCCTTAACCTTCAGCATAAAGGTCTCACGGTTCGGTATCAGATCAGCCGGAAACGGGAAATAGGACTCAATATTTTCAACAGCCAGAATCGGCTGCCCGGCCGCAACAGAGCCGATGACCGGCACATTCACTACTTCGCGCCTTGTCAGGTTAAAGTTTTCATCCATAATTTCAATAGCCCTTGGCTTGGTAGGGTCCCTGCGGATATATCCGTTTTTCTCAAGCGCTTCCAGATGGGAGTGGACAGAAGATGTGGATTTTAACTGGACCGCTTCGCAGATTTCACGTACGGCAGGCGGGTATCCTTTATTCAGGATTGCGTTTTTAATATATTCTAAAATTTCCCTTTGTTTTGTTGTGATTTTACCATATGCCATAAAATACACCTCCTATTAGAATCTGCAGGAGCAGCCTGGAGAAGTTGTGTCCTGCGTTTTTTTATATTCTAACACATTCTTAGTTAAAATGCAAACATATATTCAGAATATTTGTTCGAAAATAAAAAAATATTTTGGTGGGTGTCTGGATGCTTTTTAACAATTAGGTTACATAATTTTTTTATTGTTAACTTGTTGGTAATAGATAATCTAATTTGGATGAAATAAAAAATACTTTTGACATTGAGTTGTATTTTGGGGCAGCCCGAGAGAGCCTGGTTAGCTGGGGGATGTGGCTAACCGGACGCCTCTGCGGGCTGCGGCCATCTACTAAAACCTCCCCACCGCCTAAATATTTCCCTAAAAAATACCCCTATATGACCAGTTCACATCCCCAAATATTTGTTATGGAAAAATTTCCGTAAATGCTTGCATTTTAAACACAAAAGTGCTATTTTATAAAGTAAGAACAAAGCAACTATTCATTGAGAGTGGACCGCAATCCACTCTCAATTCGCGTTGTACTGCGGTAAAGCATAAGTGCAGCGTTTCCCAGAGGCATTTAAAGGAGGTGTAAAGATGTCAAGAAGAGAAGAATATGAACAGAAAACCGAAGAACTGCTCCTGCCAATTTTGGAAAAGTGTCAGTTTGAACTAATCGATGTGGAATATGTCAAGGAAGGAAGTACCTGGTTTCTGCGTGCCTATATTGATAAAGAAGGCGGGATTACCGTAAATGACTGCGAAGACGTGGCCAGGCAGATGAACCCGATTTTGGATGAGCTGGATTATATCGACGGTTCTTACACCTTCGAAGTCAGCTCGCCGGGACTCGGCAGGCCCTTAAAAAAGGAAAAAGATTATGTCAGAAATCTTGGAAAAGAGATCGAGATCCGCACATATCGTCCCATTCAGCATGAAAAGGAATTTCGCGGAATACTCAAAGCGTATGATCACAGCACGGTAACCATCGTAACAAAAGACGATGCGGAACTTTCCTTTGCAAGAGGTGATATTGCCCTGATTCGCCAGGCACTGGATTTTTGAGTGCGGTACACATAGATTAGGAGGATCAAAAAATGAACAATGAAGTGCTGGAAGCATTGAATATATTGGAAAAAGAAAAGAATATCAGTAAGGACACGATGATCGAAGCGATCGAAACATCTCTGATTACGGCATGTAAGAACCATTTCGGCAAGTCGGATAATGTCAGGGTTGATATGAATCCAGAAACGTGCGAATATCATGTGTTTCAGGGAAAGACTGTTGTGGAGGAGGTGGAAGATCCTGTTCTGGAGATCAGTCTTGCCAACGCGAAAATGATTAATAGCAAATATGAGCTGGGGGATCTGGTAAATATTGAGGTTAAATCCAAGGAATTTGGCCGGATCGCCACACAGAATGCGAAAAACGTGATTTTACAGAAAATCCGCGAGGAGGAACGGAAAATTCTGTGTGATGAATACTACAGCAAGGAAAAAGATATCGTAACTGGTATTGTGCAGCGGTATATGGGCCGGAATGTCAGTATTAACCTTGGCAAGGTGGATGCGGTCCTGACAGAAAATGAGCAGGTAAAAGGTGAGATTTTTCAGCCGACGGAGCGGATCAAGCTCTATATCCTGGAAGTAAAATCAACGTCCAAGGGTCCGAAGATCCTGGTGTCCAGAACCCATCCGGAGCTGGTCCGGCGTCTGTTTGAATCTGAGGTAACAGAGGTAAGAAGCGGCATTGTAGAGATCAAAAGCATTGCAAGGGAGGCCGGAAGCCGCACCAAAATCGCGGTGCATTCCAATGACCCGAACGTGGATGCAGTGGGCGCCTGCGTCGGGATGAACGGCGCCAGGGTAAACGCGATTGTAAACGAGCTGCGCGGGGAAAAGATCGATATTATTACATGGAATGATAATCCTGCTATGCTGATCGAAAACGCGTTAAGTCCTGCAAAAGTTATTTCTGTAATTGCGGATGCAGAGGAAAAAAGCGCAAAAGTAGTTGTACCCGATTACCAGCTGTCCCTCGCCATCGGCAAAGAAGGGCAGAACGCAAGGCTTGCCGCACGTCTGACCGGATTTAAAATCGATATTAAGAGCGAAACGCAGGCAAGGGAGGCCGGCGATTTCCTGGATTATGAAAATGACTATGAAGACGCGGATGAATACGATGAATATGCAGACAATGATTATGAAAACAGTGATTATGAGGACGGTTATGCAGAATCGTTGTATGAGGATGGTAAGGACAGCTATGTAGAGGATTCCTATGCAGATGACAAGAGTAGCTATGTAGAGGATTCTTATGCAGATGGCAAGGACAGCTACGCAGAGGATTTCTATAAGAATGACAAAGACCGTTATACAGAAGAACCGTATACAGATGACGAAGACCGTTATACAGAAGAATCGTATGCGGATGACAAAGACCGTTATACAGAAGAATCGTATGCGGATGACAAAGATCATTATGCGGATGAATACGATGCAGACGGCAAAGACCGCTACGCAGAAGAATCGTATACGGATGACCGGGACAGCCGCATAAAGGATTCTTATGGGGACATGGAAGCAGAAGGAAACGGATTTTCTGAGAATATAGAGGAACCTGCAGATACCGACAGCACAGATGCATGGGAAACAGATGCGGAGAATGGGAGTGATGATAGAGTTTGAAAACGAAAAAAGTTCCTTCCAGAATCTGTGTAGGATGCAGGGAGGCGAAAGAGAAACGGAGCATGGTGCGTATTGTAAAGACGGCGCAAGATGAAATCTGTCTGGATGAAACGGGGAAAAAGAACGGCCGGGGCGCTTATATTTGCAAAAGCGTGGAATGCCTTCAGCGTGCCCTGCAGACCAAAGGGCTGGAGCGTTCGTTAAAGGCGCCGGTTCCGGAAGATGTCGTAAATTTGTTAAAAGAGGAGATGAGTGCAGTTGAAGCCAGATAAGGTGTTGTCAATGATCGGAATAGCAGCACGGGCAGGAAATATTGCAAGCGGTGAATTTTCAGCCGAAAAAGCGTTGAAAGGCGGGAAAGCTTATCTGGTGGTTATGGCAAAAGATGCATCGCAGAATACGAAAAAACATTTTTCAGATATGAGCAGCTACCGGAAGGTGCCATATTTTGAATATGCAGATAAGAAACAGCTTGGTAATTGCATTGGAAAAGAGTACCGTGCGTCATTGGCAGTTACAGACCAGAATCTGGCAGAAGCAATTATCAATAGGTTAATGGAAATGGAACAACTGAATAATGGAGGTAATTAGTAGTGGCAAAGCAGAAAATACATGAGCTTGCAAAAGAGCTGAAGTTGACGAATAAAGCAATTGTGGATTATATGAATAAAAAAATCAGGGATAAGGATAAAGAGAAGGAAAAAAAATATACGGCATCCAATACCCTTGAAGCAGAAGAAATCGCAGAGATCCGTGCAAACCGGGATATGCTGGCAAAGGCGGATGCAAAGCCGGCAGACGCAAAGCCGGCGGATGCAAAGGCAGCCGGATCAAAAGCGGACGCAAAACAGCCGGATCAAAAACAAAAGGCATCCGGGGAGTCCCGGCCAAAGAAAAAGGCGAGCATTACAGCCGTATTTAATGCACAGTACAGCAAGCAGAGCCAGAAAACGGGCCGCGGCAATAAATCGGGCGGCGAGCGCAGGGATTCCAGACGGGGCCGTACTGTGAAACCAGCGGAAAAACCGCATATTCCAATCCGGCCGAACGCAGACCGGCCGAATTATGACCGGGCATCTGCGCATGTGCCGGACGATGAGATCGTAAAACCGGCACCGGAAAAAGAAGATCAGACAAAACTGGAACGCACGGAAAAGGCAGACCGCCAGGAACAGACAGCAAGAGCGGAACGGGCAGACAGGGCGGAGCGCGGCGACAAAACAAACCGCAGCGACAGAACGGACCGTAATGACAGGACAGACCGCAATGACAAAAATGACCGCAGCGACAGGGCGGAGCGTAATGACAAAACGGACCGCAGCGACAGGGCCGACCGCGCTGACAGATCTGACCGCGGCGACAGGATGGACCGTAATCATAAAAATGACCGCGGTGATAAAGCTGATCATAATGACAGAAACGACCGCAGCGACAGATCCGACCGCAGTGACAAATCTGAGCGCGCTGACAGATCTGACCGCAGTGACAAATCCGACCGCAGCGACAGATCTGAGCGCGGTGATAGAAATGACCGCAGCGACAGATCCGACCGCGGTGACAGAAATGACCGCGGCGACAGATCCGACCGCAGTGACAGAAATGACCGCGG
>CANOET010000154.1 GCA_947564835.1 uncultured Eubacterium sp.
TTATGTTCACGCTCATTCCTTTGGATGGATTAAATGCCATGATCCCCATAATGCTTTTTGCATTAATCTTGCGGTTGTCGTTCACAAATGTGATATTGCTGTCAAACTGACACGCCACCTGAACAAGCTCTGCAATTGGATTTTGATGCCCTTTTGCTACATTTGAAACTATAATCTGCTTATTACTCATAATTCCTTCCACTTCCCTTAGAATCAGTTTAGAATACACAAGTTCATCTTGTAATATAGTCCAAAAATCAAGCATTTGCAAGTCTTTTTTTCATTTCTGTTACATTTCTGTTAAAATTCACGAATGCTGGATCAAACACCGCAGAATTTTAGGCAATTTTTGCGGGCTGTCTGCACTACGCATATCGGCTGTGTCACCCTTTTAAGGATTTCTGGAAGCTTTCCACGTCTTTTGCCAGCTCTCCGCTTAACGCCAGCAGGCAGATCAGGTTCGGTATCGCCATAAGCGCATTCGCGATATCGGAAAACTTCCAGGCAATCGACAGCGTCGTAGTCGCGCCCACAAAGGCAACCGCTGAAAACAGAATCCGGTACACCATATTATACTTATGCGTCCCTGCCAGATACTCCAGCGCCTTTTCCCCATGGTATTCCCAGCCAAGGATCGTAGAAAACGCAAACAGCGCAATACCGACCGTCACCATCCATCCGCCCGCCGGGCCTAACACCGTCTTAAACGCTTCAATCGTAAGCTCGGAGCCCTCGATGGCCTTTCCGGCCGCATCCGTCATGCCAAGCACGCCCGAGGACGCGATGCAAAGCCCCGTAATCGTACATACAACAATCGTATCCCAGAATGTACCCGTCATATTTATGTACCCCTGCCGGACCGGATTATCAGTTGTAGCAGACGCCGCCGTAATCGCCGCGGAGCCCATGCCCGCTTCATTGGAAAATACCCCGCGCGCGATCCCATAACGCATCCCGCTCATCATAGACGCCACAATCGTACCGCCGACCCCGCCTGCAACCGCCTTGACCGAAAACGCCATTTGAAAAATCTGTGCCAGCCCGGCCGGCACATTGCCGATATTTCCAAAAATAACGATCAGGCCGCCGATCACATAAAAAATCGCCATACAAGGGACGATCACCGACGACAGCCTTGAAATAGACTTAATGCCGCCCACAATAATACACAGGGAAAGCACTGTAATCACAATACCCGTCAGCCAGGTCGGAACCGCAAACGTCTTATTCACCGCATCCGAAATCGAATTTGCCTGCGTCAGATTACCGATCCCAAAAGACGCAATCACCGCAAACAGCGCGAACAGCCAGCCCAGGGCCGCGCCGAATTTCTGGTTTTTAAACGCCTTTTTCATCGTATACATCGGCCCGCCGGACATTTCCCCCTGCGCGTTCACTTCCCGGTATTTAATTGCCAGCATACACTCGCTGAACTTTGAAGTCAGCCCGAAGCACGCCGAGATCCACATCCAGACCAGCGCCCCGGCCCCGCCGGATACCATCGCCGTCGCAACACCTACAATATTCCCCGTCCCAATCGTAGCCGCAAGCGCCGTCGTAAGCGCCGCAAATGGCGACACATCTCCGGCTCCGCGTTTCGTCCTTGCTTCTTTGCTTAATGTCAGCCTGACCGCGTACGGAAGGTTTCTCCAGGTGAGGAATTTCAGCCTGAAGGTCAGGAAGACTCCTGTCCCTACAAGCAATACAAGCATAACCGGACCCCATACAAAGTCATCAATGACATTTAGAATTTCTTCCAGTCCTTTCATAACATACTCCCTTCTTAATATAACAGCTCATGCGGTTCCTGTAAACAGGAACCGTCAAAACTGCATATTTTTCTTTTGCTGCCGCTAATGATGTGTCCTGCCGGATTGTGTCCTTTTTAGTTTATGCGGGACACAACATAATATGCCAGTGGCAGATAATATCCAGAAAAGGGACAGCGTCTGCACGCTGTCCCATCCTTGAGAGCCAAACACTTTATTATTTTACCACAAAAAAGCAGATTGTCAATATTTTTGCAGGCGGAAAATCCTGAATTGGCGGGCGGCGGTATGTGG
Organism: uncultured Eubacterium sp.; assembly: GCA_947564835.1. Classification (GTDB taxonomy): domain Bacteria; phylum Bacillota; class Clostridia; order Lachnospirales; family Lachnospiraceae; genus Eubacterium_J. Next base: position 2,064 of record CANOET010000154.1, read on the forward strand.
CTGATTTTTTATAAATTATAGATACCCAGGTGCCTGCATATCTGATATAATACAAAAGAAGATGCAGTATTTAAGGAGGACTACCCTGGCAACCCGGTCGCAAAAATAAGCATCTTCCAATGATTTAGTATATGCCATAGCAAGTTGCATTATGTAAAATTAAAAAGATACAGCAGGCAAGAGAGCACTACCCGGGTAGCCTGTTTCCTGTCCATGTATCTTTAACTGCTCTAATCATAACCGATACAGAAGGCTTTGTCAAGCGGAAAAATGCGGGAAAGCAGCCAGTATAGAGCAGTTCGCGTTACAGTTCGCAACTGTCCTGCTTTTTGGACAGGTGTGAACTGTAACAGCAGTTCTGGCTAAGATAAGGAGAAGATAGATGGAGAACAGCGGAATCCAAAAGTGCAGAAAATACTTTATATTTAAAATACAGGATTTGGTAAATAATTCATACCACACATTAGAGGAAAAGAGACAGGAGAGCCTTCTTAAATATATTGAAGTCTGCATAGATACTTATGATGAATTGAGAATGTCATTAGATCAGAGTAAGCTGAACCGTTCTTACGAAGGGCTGTTAGAGGGATTGGATGCTCAGTTACAAAAACATCCTTTCCAGCTCCTGGATTTATATAAAGATGATTTTTCCAGGCTTCATTGTCTATTGAAGCCTGCTAACGGGAAAAGAGAAAAAGAGAAGACGATTTTTGCAGCTTGAAAAGAATGTTGTTAATGAAAATAAGAGAACACTGGAAAGGGTACTTTATACACTGCATACAGCTAAAGGCTATTCTATACAAAACCGATTTTTAAATTTTTGGTCATCGCTGGAGTATATCCTGCACCCTTTCCCAAAATACACGATTATCGAAAAGGCAAGGGTGATAGTACCAGAAGTGTTTAGTCTGTTCTATCTTAAAAATAAGCTAAATATATTTTGGTCTCGTTTGACTTATTGTATGAATAAAAAAGGATATAAAGAAAAATACCCTGCATTAGATTTTTTCTGTACAGACTGTAGAGAAGGAAAGGATTATTCTACAAAAAAAGTAATATCTTATTTGTTAGATATAAAAAAATATACCACCTAACTTTCAGAACTATCCTTTCACATTGTTTTGGAGAGGGAATGTAAGGAACTGATTATGCTCTTGACAGAGCCACAGAAAGCATCTAAGGCGATAAAGGAATACTACGAGGAAATCAGGCATGACTTGAATTATATTTACCGGCTACGGAATCAGCTGATTCATTCTGCAAGAGATATAGATGATTCATTGGAGTATATTAGTTTTCGATTATACAGGTATGTAAATTCTGTTCTATCAACGATTTTATATTACGAGGAAAAGAACAGTGCTTACAGTATTATAGATATACTTAGCTCTATAGATGCTACTTATCAGAATTACAACGATAGATTATCTAATGAAGAGCTACGAAAAAGACCGTCAAGATAACATGAAAATGTTTTCCAGACGGTCTTTCCGGGTAATACTCTCGGACCTCCCTTAGCCCGAAAATGAGTTTCTGGCGTTTAGCCAGGGCGAACTAGGCGACGCACCCGGACGGGGCCAATTTCTGCTACTGATAAACGAGATAAATCCCCCCCGCTGCCCGAAACCGCTCATCCGCATCTTCAATCGTACTTTTCACAATACTCCCCGCCTGCGGATCATATAGCCACACATTCAGCGCATCATACCCCGTCACCAGCATCGTCCCCTGCGCCCCGGCCGCTGCCAGTACCGGTGTCCCGCAGTTTACATAATAAAGGACCTGCGACAGCGAACACCCTTCCATCCCGATTACTTTCCTTTCCGGCAGCAGGGACTCCAGTATTTCCTGCGGCGTATCTCCCTTTTCCAGCAGCTCACTGGCGCTCACCTCGATGCCCTCATGCCGCAGGATGGCGCTGACGCATTTTGCCAGGGAGGAACCGGATGCATCGGTATCTGAAGGCTGCACTTCTAAAGAAGGCTGGATGTTTTTTCTGGCGCGCTTCCAGATATAATTTTGCCTTTCGTCAACAACTACACCCATATGCTCGTCTGCGCTGCGGATGGCTTGCGCGACGTCTGTAGTGGCCGCTTCTATGCTGCCTGCTGCATAGGCGAAATACATCTGCTGGTCCTGGGACGGTTTTAAGGCGGTCTTTTTCTCTTCCTGGTTTAGGATTTGTTTTGCAGCTACATAGACCGGAGGGGTTTCTTTTTTCATTTCTGACAGTGTCAGCTGCACCTGGGTCTGCCGGACTTCGGTGACGGTTGTATGGATAACTTTCTGGTCTTCGCTCTCTTGGGTGCGGTTTACGATGGAATCCTGCTGTGCCTGAACGTAGCCGCCTGCTCCCTGGGTCAGGCGCTGCATAATCAATACCCCGTTTTGAAATTCTACACTGTCAATAAAGTACCCTTTCTTGCGGTATTTTTTTAATACGTCCATATTGGAGGCGTTTACGATGCGCAGGGCGTACATCGGCGCCTGGCGGATACCTGCCATGCCGCCGGTCTGGTGCTCGTCCGCCGCCATTCCATATACAAGATCTTCCTGCAAAAACCCGAGCACACGCAGGGATTTTCCTTCTTTGGCGTGAATCTGGCGGATGTTTGCTGTTTCAAGGTCTATCACGGAGATCTCCCTGGCCTCGTGGTCCGATATCCAGGCAAAATACCGGTTGGACTCGGAAACGGCATACGTATCATCGGAAAGCCCGCTGGCAATCTCTTCCATTTCCATGGTTGCCGGATCAATATGGAATACGGTCCCGTTAAAGAGCAGGTAAATACTGCCGGAAGCATTTTCATACAGCAGCTTGCCAAGCTCTGCCCGGAGTACCTGGTAGGACTTGTCAAAGGATAAAAATAATTTTTCTTCGTTCGTATTCGCCTGGCTTGCGTAATGCAGGAAGCTGATACCCATTTCTCCTTCATGGATGCCGCGGTTCATATAGCCATAGACAACGTAATCAATGTTTCCTGCCTCATCTACGTTCAGGATACGGATGTCATGCTGCATATGATTTTCGCGCGCTTCCATCCCCTCATGTCCGCGGAAGCTGTATACCTCCGCCAGGCGGTGGAAGGACTGGCTGTAGCTCCACAGGTCCCCTTCCTGCACAAAGCAGGTAACGGTCTGTGACTCGTTCTGCATATATTCGACTTCCTTGGACCGGATGCCAAGCTGCAGGTAATTTTCATAAAGAAAATCGTTTTCGCCGTTGAAAATCTGGTTCATGGTCCGTTCAAAATTCAGCAGGTACATACGCTCATTCGTATAGCGGATCCGGTAGTATTCCTCTATATTATAATATTCCAGCTCCCCCTGCTCCCCTTTGGAAGTAACGACATAATTCAGCACAATTGTGTTATAGGACTGGTTCATCTCTTTTACGGACGGAACCGGGGCGGTCAGACGGTCACATTGAAAATCCGCCCAGCCTGCCTGTTTGACAGTGGAATGGATCGTTACTTTGTGCAGGGTGGAATTATCCCCCGCGGCATTGGCTTCCCAATAAGTAGAAAGCTGGTCCGTGTTTTCGGAAAAGGTAAGATCGCTGATCTGCTGTGCAAATTGGATACTTTCCGGCACATAACAATCCCTCCCGTCTGCAATGCGGGTATAATAATAGCAGATTTTTTCATCCTGTCTGAGCTTTAAGGTCAGGATATATTCCCGGGACTGTTCCAGCAGGCTCTGCACCGGGATGCTTGTCCGTATCCGTCCCTCTTTTTCCTCAAATGCCGTGATATTACCGTCAGAAACCAGCCGTTCTCCGTCAATGCTGCGGATTTCATAAGAGATCCCATCGATCTGGTAGCCGTATGTCCGTATCTGCAGCGGGACCTCCCTGCTGCTGGACAGCGGCGTGATCGTATCCCGCATTCCGGTCGCGTCCATCTGCGACGTATATCCGTACAGCTCATTGATCTGCCTGTCTTCATTGTACAATACGATTACGGGCAGCGTCGGCGCTTCCATCTCTGTGGTCAGATCCAGCTGGTCTTTATTCGTGACTTTGCCCGATACCAGCAGTGTGACCAGAAACACAGCCGTAAGCACTGCTGCTTTGATCAATCCTTTTTTCATCTGTCTTTTCCTTTCGTAAACATCTCCTAGTTATGAAATTGCACAGCGCAGTACCTATGCAAATCTTAGTTATGAAATTGCACAACGCAGTATTCATGCAAATTATTTCCTGGCTGTCCTGGCAAAAGCTGCTTTTCAGAAGCAGCCTATTCCCGGACGGCCAGGAAATGCTTACCGCTTGCGTTCAGGTATGTTTACCGCCTGCGTCCGGGTATGCTTACCATCTGCATTCAGGTATACGGAGCCTTACCACCAACGGCGGCAGCGGTTATGCCTGCATCGTCTTTGATACATTTCGTTATAGAGCAGCACCTCAATCAGATTTCCTAACCCCGGACGCTGTCCTGGCGGAGGCCCCGGCGGACGGCCTGGCGGAGGTGGCGGCGGCCATGGAGGTGGCGGCCCCGGCGGCCATGGAGGTGGCGGCCCTGGCGGCCTGCCCGGTCCTGGTCCCGGCGGACGGCCCGGCCCCGGCCAGCCTGGTCCCGGCGGGCCGCCCGGATTCCATCTATTATGATAGTTATAGCCCACCGGTTCTGCCTCTTCGGCTTCCAGCTCCGGTTCCGCCTGTTCCTGCGGCTGCGATGCCAGCTGATAGATCCGGTCGCAGATGACCTTCAAGGTCACCCGGTCGGGATATTCGTCAAACATCATGCTGCCTTCGTATTCCATCTTGTCGCATTCTTCTTCGACAAGCTTCTGAATCCGTTTTGCTTCTTCCGGATACAGTTCCTTCATGCGCTCCATATCCCGCTCATATTCCAGCTCTGTCATATAGACATTCTGAATCGGATAGCTCATGTAGAACGGCATCTGGGGCGCGTACTGGTACTGCTGCATGCGCATAAACTGTTCCTGCTTATAATCCACGCGTCTGTCTCCTGCATTTCGTTAATAGCAGTATATGCACAGGACGGCTCCTGGTTACAGGAGCGGATACTTTCCTTCATTGTAACCCGCCCCGCGCCAATATATACCGGAACCTGCAGAATATCCCATATTTCCTGTGATTTATAGATGATTATAACGCACAAAATGCAGTGTTTCAAGGCAATTTCCTTCAATTATAAAACAGCTTTATTCATTATTTCCCGAATTTAAGTAAATCTTAAGAATTTTTTATGATATTTACCAGTTGATTTTTTGGCCGCCAGGATATATTTTATTCTCAGTCAGAATAAAGTATTTTTAAGAAATTCCGGAGGAGGGAATCCGTATTTATGAAAACAATATTTCAAAATAAATGGCAGATGAAAAACCATGATAAAGAAGCGCCGAAACGCGATTACAGCAGGCAGATTGCTTTTTTAAACCGCTACTCCCTGCTGTTCCACGCATTGCTGGCATGCATGCTCGTATTCGTCATCGAAGTCTGTTCCAGACGCTCCCTGATTGACGCATGTGTGTTTTTGGGCGGGCATGCATTCGCGTTTTTCTTTAATGCACTGATTATCTTTTTTACATTATCCATTGTCTATCTGTTCCGCCGCCGGATGCTGATGCGCATCATTATCAGCTGTGTCTGGCTGCTGCTCGGCATAATTAACGGATGCGTGCTGTCCCAGCGCGTAACGCCGTTTGGCTACACCGATCTGAAATGCATCTCAGATCTGCTGACCATGACAAATACACAGTATTTTTCCAAAACACAGGAAATCTGCGTCGTGGTCTTGTTAAGCATCCTGGTTGTCTTCCTGGTAATTTTTGCTATGAAAGGCCCGAAATTCCAGGGACGGCTGCATAAAATACGCGCGGCTGGATTTTGCGTGCTTATGGGGGCATTGATGTCCGCTGCAACATCGCTGGCACATAATTCCGAAAAAATGGCATCCTACTTTTCCAATATCGCGCAGGGTTACTCCGATTACGGCTTTGTATACGGCTTTTCCTCAAGCGTGATGGACCGCGGCATGCGAAAACCGCTGGATTATTCTGAATCTACGATCAAACAGATCAAACAGACCGTCGCACAGGCAAAAGAAGAAGCTTCTTCTTACAAGGTTGCGCAATCCGGCCAGATCGTTTCCGATTCGCCGCAGAAGCAGCAGCCGAATGTCATCTGCGTATTGCTGGAATCGTTTATGGACCCGACAGAGATCAATTTCCTGGAGCTGTCCAAAGATCCGGTTCCGAACTTCCGCGCATTAAGCGATAATTATACGTCTGGTTACCTGACAGTGCCTGTTGTCGGCGCCGGAACCGCCAATTCAGAATTTGAAGTACTGACCGGGATGAACCTGCGGTTTTTCGGCACCGGCGAATATCCATACAAAACCGTCTTAAAAGAAACCGACTGCGAAAGCATCGCCTCCGACCTGTCCGCACTCGGTTACGGCACGCACGTGGTTCACAACAACGGCGGCAATTTTTACAGCCGCGCCAACGCGTTTTCCCAGTTCGGCTTTGATACATTTACAAGCAAAGAGCTGATGAACATTCAGGAATACACCCCGCTCGGTTCCTGGCCGACCGACGATATCCTGATCAGCGAGACCGAAAAAGCGCTGGATTCCACACCGGATCAGGCGGATTTCGTCTACACCATCACCGTACAGGGACACGGGGCCTATCCTGAAGAAAAGGTCATCCAAAACCCGGAAATCCAGGTATCCGGCGCTGAAACCGAAGCGGAAAACAACCAGTGGGAATATTACGTCAATCAGATCCACGAGGTAGATAAATTTATCAAAAATCTGACAGACATGCTGGCAAAAAGAGACGAAAATACCATCCTCGTACTGTTCGGCGACCATCTGCCGACCATGGGGCTTACCGACGAAGACTTAAAATCCGGCGATATTTTCAAGACACAGTATACGACCTGGAACAACTTCGGCCTGGAGCAAAAAGACGCCGACCTTGCCGCTTACCAGCTGCTTGCCTACACGACAGAGCAGGCCGGGCTGCACGAAGGCACGATCTTTACGTACCATCAGGCCGGCGCATATGCCGCAGACCAGAAATCCTACCAAAACGGCCTGGAGAATCTGCAGTACGACCTTCTCTACGGGGAACGTTATTGTTACGACGGCCAGAATCCGTATCCGGCATCCGATCTGCAGATGGGCGTAGACAAGACGCATATTTACCATTATGAAACTCTGGCAGACGGAAGCCTGGCAGTCTACGGGGACCATTTTACGAACTGGAGCCGTATTTATGTAAATGATGAAAAAATGTCCACGACCTTTGTATCCGACGAACAGCTGATCCTGTCGGAAGATGACGCGGCCGGGCTGGAAAGCGGAGATATCCTGAAGGTCTGCCAGGTGGGATCCAGCAATACGATCTTCCGGACGACGGAAAATACGCTGATGTATTACGGTGTCCGGACAGAGGCTGATGCGGACGCAAATGCAGATGCAGATACAAAAGAAGAAAAGGATGTGCAGGACGAAGCCGGGGATGCAGAAGATGAAAGCAGTGATCCGGGTGAGGGCGCTGCGGAAAAGAAGGCTGGGAAACAGAAAACAAGCAAACAATAAAATAGGGATTCTGGGTGGCTGACCGGACGACTGACTCTGCGGGCTTTACAATACCTGAATGATCGGTTTCATGTAAAGCAGGAAAAAACCAGCCGGATGAGGGGGAAAGGGCCTGGCTTCCGGCGACGTTGGAAGATGGAATAGGAGCCGGAAGCCAGGCCCTTTCCCCCTCATCCGGCGTCCGCCTAGCC
>CANOET010000155.1 GCA_947564835.1 uncultured Eubacterium sp.
GGACGGTGCCACTGTGTAAATGCAGAATGCCTAGGGATTCTTAACATTCTGGAATTGGAGCCGGAAGCCAGGCCCTTTCCCCCTCATCCGGCGTCCGCCTAACCATTATAAAACGCAACACAATATCAATTTTGCCGCCTGGAATGAAAATTTTGCCATTTTGCGCAAGAAATCGCTTTTAAGCACCTAAATGGTTGCAATTGAAACAACACAAAGGAAGGATATCATGAATGAGAATAGGCACCAAAGAATTTGACGTAAAAAACAAAACATATGTGATGGGCATTTTAAACATGACCCCGGATTCCTTTTCGGACGGCGGCAGATGGAACCAGACGGACCGGGCGCTGGCGCATGTGGAGCAGATGATGCGGGAAGGGGCGGATCTGATTGATGTGGGAGGAGAATCTACAAGGCCCGGTTATGTACAAGTGTCAGACGCAGAAGAGATCAGGCGTACAGCGCCAGTGATTGAACAGATCCGCAAGCGGTTTGATATACCTATTTCTATCGACACATATAAAAGCGCGGTGGCGAAAGAAGCAGTTGCGGCAGGAGCGGATCTGGTGAATGATATCTGGGGCCTGAAATACGATGACGCCCTTGCACGTATCATTGCGGATACTGGCGCTGCCTGCTGCCTGATGCATAACCGCCGCCAGGCAGGGACATACCAGAATCTGATGCAGGATCTTATCCTGGATCTGCGGGAATCTGTTGCGATTGCCGAAAGAGCGGGTATCCAAAAAGACCGGATCATCCTGGATCCGGGGATCGGATTTGCAAAGACGTATGAAAATAACCTGGAAATAATCCGCAGCCTGGAACAGCTGCAGGCGCTTGGATTTCCGGTGCTGCTCGGCGCCTCGCGTAAATCGGTGATCGGGCTTACCCTGGATCTGCCGGCGTCAGAACGGCTGGAAGGGACGCTCGTTACAACGGTGTTTGCGGTGATGAAGCAGTGTGCGTTTGTACGGGTGCATGATGTGAAGGAAAATGTGCGGGCAGTCCGTATGGCAGAGGCAATTGCAGGGAAATATATGCCTTGAAACACAGATTAAAAACTGTTACAGTATAGTTGTGAAATCTGCATGGACAGAACTTGAAATACAAGGGGAGGAAAAGTTGATGGATCAGATTATTATTCAGGATTTGAGCATCTACGCAAAGCATGGCGTGTATATGGAGGAAAATATTTTAGGGCAGCAGTTTCTGGTATCCGTTTATCTGGATCTGGACCTTTCCAAGGCCGGGCAGACGGATGAGCTGGAGTATACGATCGATTATGGGAAGGTCTGCCATTTCGTGACAAATTATATGCAGTCTCATACGTTTAAGCTGATTGAGGCAGCAGCGGAGCATCTGGCGCAGGAACTTTTGCTAAAATACAGCCAGGTCAAAAAAATCCGCATCAAAGTAAAGAAACCATGGGCGCCGATCGGACTTCCGATTAAAAATGTTTGTGTAACGGTAGACCGCACACGCCACAGCGTTTATTTATCCCTGGGTTCCAATCTGGGTGACAGGCAGGCATATCTGGCGCAGGGAATCAAAGAGCTGGATGCGCTGGATTCCTGCAAGGTATGTGAGCAGTCACAGATCATCGAGACAGAGCCTTATGGGAATGTCCCGCAGGATAACTTTTTGAACTGTGTGATCCGTATCGATACGGTGTTAAATCCGGAACAATTGTTAGAGGAACTGCATAAAATCGAAGCAAATGCGGGAAGGACCAGGGAAATACACTGGGGGCCGCGGACGCTTGATTTAGATATTTTATTTTATGACCATATCACAGTGAATACGCCGCAGCTTACGATTCCGCATGCGGATCTGCATAACCGCGGGTTTGTCTTAAAGCCGCTTTGTGAGATTGCACCGTGGTATCAGCATCCGGTTCTGCATCAGACGGTGCAGCAGCTGTGCGACCAGCTGGTGAAGGATTATGACTGGCTGTAAAAAGGACGCCGGTGCAGCAGGAAAGCTTACCTGGCAGGGACTTTTCTATGCGGCTGCACCGGCTTTTCTTTATACGGCCCTGACAAATGCTGTCCATACCCTGCTTGCGGCCAGCGGGCGGTTTTCTTCCGGTATCCGGCTGCAGGCGGTGTCGGTATCGGTGTGCTTGTTTGTGTTTAGCTGGTATGCCGTCCGTGTACGGCTGGCGGTGCGGGATACGGACAAAAGAAGGGATATGTACCGGTATCCGGCGGCTTTTTGTTATGTGGTGGCGGTTGTCATGTGCGGGGTAGTGAATAATTATCTGTTTTCGATGATTATGTCTGTGGTAAGGGATTTTTCTTCAGGATATTTTGAAGTGGTAAAGGTATTTTATACCAAGGATTTGTGGATGGAGATCCTTACACTCTGCATCATAGGGCCGGCGGCGGAGGAGCTGGTTTACCGCGGGTTCGTGTACCAGCGGCTGCGGGAGAGGGGATCACAGCAAGCAGCTGCTGTATGGTCGGCGCTGCTGTTCGGGCTGATGCACTTTAATCTGGTGCAGGGAGTGTATGCGTTTGTGCTGGGGATTTTGCTGGCGCATATTACGGAACGGACCGGCGGCCTGGCAACAGCTGCCGCAGCGCATATGGCGGCAAATCTGGTGTCTGTGCTTTGGACGGAGACGGATTGGCTGGATATTTTGAACCAGAGCGGAAGCCGGCAGTATGCGGCGGCGCTGATCTGCCTGGCGCTGATGGGGATTTTTCTGTCTTATGGGAACCGGATGACGCGGCTTGAAAAGAAGCAGGGAATGGGACAGAAACGGATAAAGTAAAAATTATATGACTAATAAAGGAGAATTTTATGGGAGAAATTTTACAAAAGCAGTTGATGAAGCAGAAACGAAAGGTTGATTTTAATACGTACGATCTTTCCATTAAGGAACTACTCAGTATGATAAATGATGGCCTTATTACGATAGCGCCTGAATACCAGAGAAAATTTCGATGGGATAAAGAACGACAGTCTAGTTTAATAGAATCTATTTTTCTGGGTATACCGATTCCGAGTTTATTTATGGCAACAAATGCAGATGGAACATGGGAATTGGTCGATGGTGTGCAAAGGGTAAGTACGGTTTTATGTTTTGCCGGGAGCGAGGAGGAACGAGAGAAGTTAGATACGAAAAATCAAAAAAGTCTGAAATTAGAAGGATTAAAAAAATTACAAGATTTTAATGGCAGGATTTTTTCAGATCTGCCAGTTGATATACAGACAAAATTTCGATTGTCTAATATGAAAGTAACAACGTTAAGCGATAAAAGTAACAGAGAAGTCAGGTTTGATTTATTTGAAAGATTGAACAGAGGCGGGGTGATATTGACAGATCAGGAAATAAGAAGTTGTGTATATAGAGGTGGATTTAATAATTTTATAAAGGAATTGGCTAAAGATCAGAATTTTGTCCAGTGCGTCCATTTGACGGACCGCCAGGAGAATGATGGGACACGTGAAGAATTGGTGCTGCGGTTTTTTGCGTATTTATATGATCTAAAAAATTTTGTTCATAGTGTGAAAGATTTTTTAAATGCTTATATGGAAAAGGCAGATAAAAAATTCGATTACAGCAAAAGTGATAAAATTTTTAAAATAGTATTTGAAGCTTTAAATCAGGCGTTGCCGAATGGAATTAGTAAAGGCAGAAAAAATACCCCATTAAATTTATATGAAGCAGTTGCTGTAGGGGCAGCTCTCGCATATTTGGAGAAAGGGAAGATCTGTGTAGATGGAATAGAAGATTGGATCAAAGATGATGAATTGATGAAATATACAACTGGAGCAACAAATACAAGATCTCATGTCGAAAAACGTATTCAATATTGTCAAAATAAATTTGAGGGATAAAATGTGTTTGAAAATATAAAAGAAGAAGCAACCCGGAAATTCTGTGAATTGAAGTTATGGGTTGCTAATATTGATATTACAAATGATTATAATGTTATTACAAGAGGATTGTTTTTTGTATATGTTTATGGAATATATGAAGAAATCATCCGTGAAGTTGTTTCATTCACGATAGACGAAATAAATCAAGCTGACCTTAAGGTTAGTGAATGCATATATGAACTTTACCCTCTGTTATTTTCAGAAGAATACGATAGTTTGTACAATGTGGGAAATGAGCATAAATGGGAAAAAAGGTGGAAGATTTCCGAGAAACTCAAACAGGATGCCACGGTAAATATCTCACATGACCTGATGCCTACAGATGGTAAAAACATCAGATACAGGCAGCTGTACAGTATTGCCAGATCTTTTGGAATGAATGAAAATATTTTGCCCCAAAATGAGGTGGGAGGATATATTCAGGAAATGGTGGATAATAGAAATTACATTGCACACGGAAATAAAACACCGCAGGAAGTTGGGAGAAACTATACGATCAGGGATCTGCAACGGAGATGTGAAATCATTGCAGAGGTTTGTACATATATTATTTCTATTTATGAAAATTATATAATGGAAAAAAGATATTTAAAGATAGAAAACATAAATCAAACATTCAATGGCTGACTCGTGCTTATCTCTATTTTGATAAAATTATTGACAAACGATAATTATGTGGTATGATAGACCTATAAGATTATCGTTTTTCAATAATTATGAAAAGGAGATGGGACTATGAGAGATAAAAAAGCAGGTTTCCTTCTGCTTATGGAGGCTGCTGCATGCATGCTGTTCTGTCTGCTGCAAGTCCGTTTTTCTAATATTTTTTCAAGGGCTGCCGCGTTTCCGTTTGAGCAGATCGGATGGATCCTCCGGTTGCTTTCCTTGTCGGGAGCTGCAGGAAACGTGGCAGCAGTGGCGCTGTATATTTTGCTTGGCCTTGCGCCGCTGCTGGTGGGCGGTGTTTTGTACGCGAAAGGCAAAGGGAACAGGGCTGACCTGCTGCTGGCGGGGCTTAGTATTTTGTTGTTTTTTGTCCTTTATTATATGATCAATCCCGGCCGGTTGAGGATGGCTGTGCCGGAAAGCGGAAAATGGGTCTGCGGGGCGGTTTTTTATTCCGCGTTTTTTGGATATCTGGTTCTGCGCACGCTTGTCGTATCAGTTTCTTCTGATAGGAAAAGGCTGTATAAAGGGCTGCTGCGGCTGCTCTGGCTGCTTGCGGCGTTATTCGTTTATGCTGCGTTCGGAGGTTGTTTTGGAGCGTTGCTTTCTTCTATGCAGACGCTGCAGGGAGCAGGGGAGGCAGTGGAATACGGGGTTACGATGCCGCAGATATCTTCTTTGTCAATGTCGCTGAGCCGTTTGTTTCTCATTTTGCAGTTCCTGGCGGATGCGCTGCCGTATATTCTGGATATCCGGATTATATTTCTGGCTGTGCATATGGTCAGAGAGTCGGAGGCGGACCGGTATTCTGACAGGGCGGTTCTGGCAGTGGCACGGCTGGCGGATTTTTGTGTACGGGCGCTGGCGGTATCTACGGTTGTGAGCGTTGCTTTCCATATTCTGCAGTTTGCGTTTGGCAGGAGATTGTATCAGGTGAATATACAGATTGTGATTCCGGTGGCTTCGGTGTTGTTTGTGTTTGTGGTCTTGCTGCTTGCGCGGTATGTTCAGGAGGATCAGAAGCTGAAGCAGGAGCATGACCTGATTATTTAGTATTAGGCCGGAAGGGAAGATTATGGGAATACGGGTTTGTCTGGAGGATGTATTAAAAGACCGCGGGATGACCTCGAAAGAACTCTGTAAGCTGGTAAATATTACAGAGGCAAATCTGTCAGTCCTGCGCAGCGGAAAAGCAAAAGGCGTCCGGTTTCATACGATTAACCGGATCTGTTATTTTCTGCAGTGTGATGTCGGTGATATTTTAAAATTTGATGGAAATTTGGAGGAGGATGAATCAGATGGCGGGAAACAGGCAGGATCTGCAGCAGGGCAGGCAGAAGAATAAAAATAAGAAGAAAAGAAAACACAGAAACCTGACATATTACCTGTGTCTTCCAGTGCTGGCGGCAGCTATGATACTGGGCGGATGTTCCCTGGCAGTGCCGGATGAGGGAATGGAAGCAGGAGGCGACCGGCTGATTGGGGCGTTTATTACATGGGAATACCTGGATTTATACGATATGGATGCATTTTTTCAGGATCATGCGGGGCAGCTGGCGGGTGAAAGGCAGTTGTCCGGCATGGATCTGGCAGGCTATCAGACAAAGCTTTTTGCAGATGTGGAAAAACATGGCAGCGGTTCGCCTTTTGACTGGGAAGTATCCTTTCCGGGAGCAGAAGGCATCTGCTTTTTCTCACCGACTTGGACGGATGAATTTGGCGGTGAATATCAGGGGAGTGTGATAGATCCGATGATTTGTGATGTTGACAATGCGCTTCATACAGCGGACGAAGGGGATACACGGGAGCTGACAGGGACGATCTGGTGTACGCCCGGGGCTGACGCGGGAGAAGATCTGGGATTTTATCTGAATCCGGTTTACCAGACGCCGCAGGGGGACATTTATCTGATGGCCGGTACGGGATGCTCTGTCAGACAGGCGGACGCGGAGATTCCGGAAGGGGCGCAGGCATCCTCTTCTTTGACGGATGAAAGGAAGCTTTGGGAAAACGGGAAGGAAAAGACGGAAAAAAGTTCTGTTACGGTAAAGCTCGGTATCATGTACGAGCCGGTGAAGGTGACGCTCTGCCAGATGGATGCAGGGCATCAGGTGTTAAAAGAAGAGTCGTTTGATCCGCAGGATGTGCCGGATCAGCTGGATACACAGCCAGGGACTGCGTATATTTTATCAGAAACGGAAAAGATAAGCCCGACAGGAAAACCGATGCTTACCAGGGCGGTCTATGAAAAACAGGAAGGGAAAGAAGATCTGCTGGAGAGCTTCCAGATGATGGAAAATGGAAGGATACTCCGCCGGGAACTGGCGGTAAAATGGAATGGGTGACAGGCGGGTGTTATAATGAATCAGGGGGCTGCTTTATGCCAAGAACAGTAGCAATCGGAGTACAGGATTTCAGCAAGCTGATAGAGAATAACAGCTTTTATGTGGATAAAACGGATTTTATCAAAGAGTGGTGGGAAAACAGGGATGATATTACCTTGATTACCCGTCCGCGCAGATTTGGAAAAACACTTACGATGAGTATGATTGACTATTTCTTTTCCATCAGGCATGCGGGAAGGAGTGATTTGTTTGAAGGTCTTAAGATTTGGAAAGATCAGGATTATAGAAATCTGCAAGGAACTTATCCTGTTATTTTTCTGAGCTTTGCCAATCTGAAAGCGGCTCATTATGAGGAACTTTGCCAGGATGTGCGCGGTTTCGCTGCGCGGGAATACCGCAGGCATGCTTATTTGTTAAAGAGTGATTCTTTTCTGCCGACGGACCAGGAGCATTTTTACAAGAGGCTGAGCGGGGAAGGAAGTATAAACGATATTTGTTCGTCAATTAATCTGCTTTCTGAATATTTGTACGAGTATTATGGAAAAAAGGTGATCATTCTGTTGGATGAATATACTTCCAACCGGGAAAGCGGGTTTGGCAGATATGATGTATTGCTTGAACCACGCGAGCGGAAGCATGATGCAATAATCATGGAATTTAAAGTGATTGATCCGGGAGTGGAGAAAAGTCTGAAGGATACGGTGCAGGCAGCTCTCCGCCAGATTATGGATAAAAAGTATGCAGCAGCCCTGGAATCAAAGTGTGGCAGGGACAGAATCCGGATTTACGGGTTTGCGTTCAGGGGGAAGGAAGTGTTGATTGATGGCGGATATTTATATGCTTATGATTAAAAATGCAAAATGGAAAAACTGCTTATGAAAGACGAAAAAGAACCTTCAAACCGGTATTTTCAGGATGCCCTGTCCGATTTTGTATACGATGCGGCAAGCGGCAGGGCCATCCGCCACCTTGCGGATACCGGATATACAACCGCACAGATCGTACATCAGCTGGACTATCCGACGCCGTTTGCGAAGGTGCAGCATACGGTAACCAGGCATTTGAAAGAAACCGGCATTCTTTTGGAATCGCTGCCCGTACCGCCCGCGTCCCTGCAGGCGGTGACCTTGCAGCGCGATTCCCCGGAAAAGCTCTATATCCTGCTTTCTGAACGCATCAGGCAGAATGGGGAAGCATATTCTTATATTTCCTGCCCGTTTGGCGTACGCGGAACCGAAAGCGGCGGCAATCCAGCTGTGATGCATCTGCTATCTGTGCTGACAGCAAGAGAAGCTGCGTATATCCAGGGAATTGCATGGGAGCCCGCCGTCATGTACCACAGGCTGAACCGCCGGATGCTGGAAATCGGGGTGCAGCTTGCGGTACATACAAATGATATTTGCTTTTACTTTTTAAAGAGCCTGGAAGCATTCCTTTAAATAAAGTGAATTACAACCATCCGCACTGGTGAAATTATATTTCACAGAACCATTACGCAGTCCGGCGGGGTGGCTGTACAGGCTCATTATGTATTCCGGCGGGCATTCTGGCCGTGCAGGAACATTATGTATTCCGGCGGGCATTCTGGCCGTGCAGGAACATTATGTATTCCGGCGGGCATTCTGGCCGCACAGGACAATTTCCGGGAAGACCGGGCACCCGCCCATGCAGTTTTCCCGCTTCGTACAGTCCGGGCAGGCATTTTTCAATTGGCTGCGGAAACGGTCGAACGCACTGCTGTTCCAGGCTTCTTCGATGGTATGCTCCTTAAGGCTGACAGCAAAGCGTAAATCCCTGTCTGTAAAACTGCATGGCATTAGATACAGGTCGGGTGAAATATACGCGGACCATCTGCCGCCTTCGCACGCATCCAGACGTTCCGGTTCGATGTTGCGGGTATGCCAAAGTATCCCCGGAACCATACAAGGCTCAAATCCGACCTGAAATGGAAAACCTCCGTTGTCAACCAGCCGGAAAAACGCTTGTAACAGCGGCATGCCGGTTGTCAGTATCTGTTCTTTCCTTCCGTATCCTGACGGCTTGTACAGCTGAAAAAATACTGCGTGAATCCCGGCGGGAAATCCGTTTGTCTTCAATAGCCGGACTGCTTCTTGGATGGTAGCGGCGCTTAGTATATAGTGAAGATCTGTCCGCACGCCAGCCTGAAGCAGCAGTTCTACTGCTTTATGTGCAGTGCTTTTTCGGCAGCAGCTGCCCGCGGTTATCCCGCCGCATGTATCGCAGACGGCGGCTGTCCCGGAATGTATTCCACAGACGGCGGCTGTCCCGCAATACATTCCGCGGACGGCGGCTGTCCCGCAGTATGTGCCGCAGATCTTTGCAAGCTCTGCCGTCATTCCAAGGCCCGACGTTATAATGTTTGGAACAATGCCATGGCGGCGGCTGTATTCCACCATGTCCGCAAAATCCGGATGCTGGTCAGGATCTTTTCTGCCCTGCAGCGTAATCTGGTATGTCTTTCCTTCACACGCACGGATGATTTGCTGGAAATCTGCAAAAGGCATACCATGCCCCATAATGTCAATTTGCAGCGTTTCCGGGAAATCTGCCATAAACGGATCCTGGTCTGTTCCGGATCCATCCTCACGCAGCCCGGTTCTTACATAAACACCGCTGTTTTCATGAAACAGTGTCAGATAGGGATGTTTTTTGCCATAATGGTAACGTACTTTTTCTTTTTCCATCACTGCACCGCCATTAATCGCCAAGGCCGGTATGGTTGCCTGTAAAATCGGCGGCGTTTTTTTTCCAAGCCGGCAGAAAACGGCTGCCTGCGTCTGTTACATCATCTGTTCGGATTTTCATCTGTTATCCTCCTTTGTTTTATTGGTAGTGTCAAGTCTACTACCTGTTTTTTCTATTCAAAGCCTTTATTTTCGGG
>CANOET010000156.1 GCA_947564835.1 uncultured Eubacterium sp.
GCCATATCCCCCCCCCAGCCCACAAAATCATCCGGCCAGTCAAATCCCCCCAGCCCGCAAAGTCATCCGGCCAGCCATATCCCCCAGCCCGCAAAATCATCCAACTACCCACATCTCAACACAATTCATTCAAATTCTCCAAGATAAATATTTATTTTCCCAGTCAGATATGTTAAAATAGTCCTATATTCT
The DNA here is from genome assembly GCA_947564835.1 of uncultured Eubacterium sp. Lineage (GTDB taxonomy): Bacteria > Bacillota > Clostridia > Lachnospirales > Lachnospiraceae > Eubacterium_J. The sequence continues at coordinate 193 of CANOET010000156.1, forward strand.
GTAACAAGCAGTGAACTATGGGGAGGGGAACAAATGAAACAGGAAAAAATAATTTCCATCAGAACCAAGCTGCTCGGTATCATACTGCCGGCAGTCATCATTATCGTAGCCGTTCTGGTCGGATTCTCGTACCGGATTTCACGGGAGGCGATCAAAAAAGCGTCCGAGAACCTGCTGAACACATCCGTAGAAAATCAGGTCAGTGAGATCGAAGCATGGCTGGAGGAAAATCTGTCTTCGATCAGCGCGGCGAAAAAGAGCATTGAGACGATGCGGCTGTCTGGTTCGCAGCTGCAGCAGTTTTTAAATAGCTTTTATGGGTATAATAGTAATTATCCGCAGGGCCTGTACCTTGCAGATACAGACGGAAAGATGATGACGGCTGTCGGATCTGTAAAGACGGAGGAGGATCCGACGCAGACGGTCTGGTATAACGAAGGTATGACAAGGGTGAATATCGGTATTACCAGCGCTTACACGAATGCAGAGGGCGAAGAGGTGATCAGCGCCTGCGGTATTTTAAATGACTACAGCGATACGCTTAAGGTTCTTTCCGCAGACCTGTCCCTGCAGAAAATCAGCATTATCGTAAGCAGTCTGGTCAGCATGGATCAGGCGCAGGCGTTTTTGGTGGACAGCAAGGACTGGTCTGTTCTGGCGCACCGGGATAGCAGCCTGCTGAATGCGAAACTGGATGAATCTAAGGATGTATTTTTGCAGGATGTGGCAAAAAGGCTGAAAGAGGATGACTTAAGCACGGTACAGATCGACGGTAATCTGGCGGCGTTTGAGGAAGTGGGCGGTACGGACTGGATCCTTGTTTCGTATGTTCCGGTCAAAGCGGTGTATCAGGATGTGGACCGGATCCGCTCGTCTATGATTTTTATCGGTATTGTGAGCGTGCTGCTGCTGGCGATTTTGATTGAGCGTGTTGTCTATGTGGTGATCCGGCCGGTGAAGGGCCTGACGAAGGCGATTATGGCTATGACGGACGGTGATTTTACGGTGAAGATCCAGGCGCGCAGCAAGGATGAGATCGGTGTTATGGGCCGCTGTATGGAAAAATACGCACAGACGATGCGCAGTATGATCGCTTCGATTCACGGCGTTTCCAGCAGGCTGTATAAGCAGGCGGACAGCAGTAATGATGTTTCCGGGCAGATGTATGACGCGTCCAAAATGCAGAGCGCATCTATGCGGGAGCTGAACCAGACGGTGGAACAGCTGTCTATATCGGTCAACGAGATTGCGCAGAATGCTACGACGCTTGCAATGGTGGTAGCGGATACAAGGGAAAACAGCGTACAGGTGAATGAAAAAATGCAGGATACCGTAGATGTTTCCCAGAAAGGCAAAGCGGATATGCAAAATGTCGGCAGCGCTATGCGCGATATTAACGAGTCCGTGACAAGGCTTCAGGAAGCGATTGACCGGGTCGGGCAGGCTTCGGAGGAAATTACGAATATTACAAATGTGATCGGGAATATTGCGGATGAGACGAACCTGCTTTCGCTCAATGCTTCGATTGAAGCGGCCAGGGCCGGGGACGCGGGGCGCGGGTTTGCGGTTGTTGCGACGCAGATCGGCCAGCTGGCACAGACGAGCGCGGATTCTGCGCATAATATTGAAAAGCTGATCAGCGAGATCAACGGCCTTGTCAAAGATGCTGTTTCGCAGGCGGGTGACAGCATTGCCAGTATTAACAGCAGCAGCGTGCTGGTGAACGGCGCCCTGCAGACGTTTGACAATATTTTTGAAAATATCGGCTTGGTGAGCAGGCTGGTGCATCAGATGATCGAACAGGTGGAGCAGGTTGACGGCGTAGCCAGCAATGTTGCGGCGATTTCGCAGGAGCAGGCGGCAAGCTCGCAGGAGATCCTGGCGTCTTCGGATACGATGGTCGAGCAGGCGAACCATATTACAGGCAACAGCGAGTCGGTGGCAAATGAAGCGAAGGAGCTGACAGAGTCTGCGATGGAACTGGCGCATCAGGTGGAAATCTTTAAGATCGGGGAGGGAGAGTCATGAACAGGAAGCAAAGGCTGGGAAGTGCATTAGCGGTCTGCATTAGCGCGGCGGCGATCTTTGGCAGCTGCGGGAAAGCAGATGAAAACACAGGAAAAAACATGAAGATGCTCCTTACGATCAGCCAAATGGATACGTTCCGCCGCACACTGGCGGACGGCGCCAAAAAGGAGGCATCCGAACGCGGCATTTCGCTGGAAGTCGCGGATGCGCTCGGCGTGGTGGAAAACCAGGTTGATCAGATCCAGCAAGCGGCGGCGGACGGCTGCGACGCGATACTGTGCGGGGCGATTGATACGGATACGGCTGTAGAATTAAAAGCCAGCGCGGGGGAGATACCGATTGTATTTGTCAACAGCTGCCCGGATGAGAAAAATCTGGAAAAGGATGCTTATATGTATGTCGGCTCGGATGACGGGACTGCCGGGCAGTTCCAGGCGGAATATGTGCTGGATCAGCTGGCCTCCCAAAATGAAATCAATGTCATGCTGATCAAAGGCCCGGTCGGCCATTCCGCTACGAAAGGACGTACAAAAGGGGTAAAGAAAGCGTTTGCGGAAAGCGGGAAGACGGTCAATTATGTATTTGAAGACAATGCGGACTGGTCAGCGGAAAAAGCGGCGGATCTGTTTTCTGTCTTTATGCAGACCGGGAAGCCGCTGGACTGCGTGATCTGCAACAATGACGCGATGGCGCTCGGCATCGTGGAGGCATGTAAAAAAGCAGGGATGGATCCGGGCAGCATTTTAATCCTCGGTGTAGACGCGACTGCGGACGGCTGCGCGGCAATCCAAAAAGGCGAGATGGCATGCACGGTCTATCAGCCTGGCATCGGGCAGGGGCAGGCCGCGGTCGAAGCCGCTGCAGCGCTGGCTTCCGGCAGCTCTGCAAAAGATATGGAAGGCATATCGGAAGACGGCAAATATGTATGGGTGCCGTTTGAAAAGGTAGACAGCAGTAATGTCTCAAAATATATCACAGAATAAAAGATATGAAATGTAACAGTTCCATGGGTTATCTGAACTGTTACAATCAAATGGAAAGGAATAGATTTTTATGCGTGTAGGGATGGGATACGATGTCCACAAACTTACGAAAGGACGCAGGCTGATTCTGGGCGGCGTGGAAATCCCGCATACACTGGGGCTGCTGGGACATTCGGATGCGGATGTGGCAGTCCATGCGGTGATGGATGCACTGCTCGGAGCAGCGGCGCTGGGGGATATCGGGAAACATTTCCCGGATACGGAAGAAGCCTATGCGGGGATCAGCAGTATGAAGCTGCTGGAACATGTGCGGGGCCTTTTGGAACAGGAACAGTACCTGGTCGAAAATATTGATGTGACCATTGTTGCGCAAAAGCCGAAGCTGCGGCCGTATATCAGCCAGATGGAGCAAAACATCGCTGCGGTGCTCCGTCTGGCGGAAAATCAGGTAAATATCAAGGCAACCACCGAGGAAGGATTGGGATTTACCGGGACGGAGCAGGGAATCGCAGCTTATGCGGTCTGTTCGCTTTCTTCGATGTATGAAGGAAGCTTCGCGGCAGCCGTTTCAGACGGTGCGGGCGGCTGTGCAGGCTGCCCGCACACGCAGGCATAGGCAGGCGGCTCAGGCTGTCTGCACACGCAGGCATAGGCAGGCGGCTGTGCAGGCTGTGATCACAGAAAAACAGAGAGGGGAAATTATGAAGATTTATAACACACTGACCAGGCAGAAAGAGGAATTTACTCCGATCGAAGAAGGGAAATTGCGGATGTACGTCTGTGGGCCGACGGTTTATAATCTGATCCATATCGGGAATGCCAGGCCGATGATTGTATTCGATACCTTCCGCAGATATATGGAGTATCAGGGCTATGAGGTCAATTATGTATCCAATTTTACAGATGTAGATGATAAAATTATTAAAAAAGCACAGGAGGAAGGCGTTGACGCCGGTGAAATTTCCGCCCGCTATATCAAAGAATGCAAAAAGGACATGGAAGGGATGAATGTCCGTCCGGCGACGGTGCATCCTCTGGCAACACAGGAGATTGACGGCATGATCGATATGATTTCCCAGCTGATTGAAAAAGGCTATGCCTATGCGGCAGCAGACGGTACGGTATATTACCGGACTGGGAAATTTGCAGATTACGGCAAGCTGTCCCATAAAAATCTGGAGGACCTCCAGGCCGGGCACCGAGATATCCAGGTGACGGGGGAGCTTAAGGAGGATCCGTTTGATTTTGTACTCTGGAAGCCGAAAAAGGAAGGGGAGCCGGCCTGGGAATCGCCGTGGGGCGAAGGCCGTCCGGGGTGGCATATTGAATGCTCGGTGATGTCCAAAAAGTACCTGGGTGAAACGATTGATATCCATGCGGGAGGCGAAGACCTGATCTTTCCGCATCATGAAAATGAGATTGCGCAGTCAGAAGCCGCCAGCGGAAAGGAATTTGCCCGTTACTGGATGCACAATGGATTTTTAAATATTGACAACCGCAAAATGTCCAAATCGCTGGGCAATTTCTTTACCGTGCGGGATATCGCGCAAACGTACGATTTGCAGGTGCTGCGCTTTTTTATGCTGAGCGCGCATTACCGCAGTCCGCTGAATTTCAGCGAGGATCTGATGGAAGCGGCCAAAAACGGGCTGGAACGCATCCGCACGGCCGCAGAGACGCTGACGCGGCTGATGCAGGCGGGTACGGATGCGGCAATGTCTGTGCAGGAAGAGGCGCTGTATGCAAAGGCAGAGGAATTTCGCAAAAAATTTGAGGATGCGATGGAAGACGATTGTAATACGGCGGACGCGGTTTCCGCTGTATTTGAGCTGGTAAAATTTATCAATACGAATAGTTCCGCCCAGAATGCCAGGGCATATCTGCAAAAACTGTATGACCTGCTGCAGACGCTGTGCGGGATACTAGGCATCCGAATCGGACAGGAAGAGGAAATACTGGACGCAGAGATTGAAAAGCTGATACAGGAGCGCCAGGAGGCCAGAAAGCAGAAGGATTTTGCCCGTGCGGATCAGATCCGTGACGAATTGGCGCAAAAAGGCATCCTGTTAAAAGATACAAGAGAAGGAGTTACGTGGAAACGTGCATAATCAACAGACAGAATGTGATCTGGACGCAGCCATCCGCCGGCAGTTCCGGCTCGGGCAACCGCCGCCCGGCTCCTATTCGCCGCTGGCGCTCGCCTATATCGGGGACGGCATTTATGAACTGATTATCCGTTCGGCCGTTATCGCGCAGGGCAACCGGCAGGTAAAAAAGTTGCACCAGCAGGCAAGCCGTTATGTAAAGGCACAGGCGCAGTCCCGCATGATGGAAACACTGCTGCCGCTGCTTACGCAGGAGGAAGAGGAGATCTACCGGCGCGGGCGCAATGCCAAATCCTATTCGGCAGCCAAAAATGCTTCCATCAGCGATTACCGCAGGGCAACCGGGATGGAAGCGCTGTTCGGATATCTGTATCTGAAAGGGGAGACTGCCCGGCTGTTAACGCTGGTGCAGACGGCGGTAGACCATTATGCCCCGGATGAGCAGGCAGGGGCTGAGACAAGAAACCGTTATGCTCCGGGTGAGCGGGCAGAGAATGAGACAAGAAACCATTATGCTCCGGGTGATCAGACAGAAGATAAGATCTAAAACTGTGCTTTCCCGGATGAACAAGCAGGACAAACAGCGCATAACGGGTCAGAATGTGCCGACACGAAACCGTGGAAATATTTGTGCAGGAGAATCATGTATATGGAAAAAAAAGAGTACCGCAAAGAGCAGGATGCGCAAGCATCAATGCCGAAAATAGAAGGAAGAAATGCAGTCCTGGAAGCGCTGCGCAGCGGGAAGACGGTCGACCGGCTGTATGTGCTGGACGGCTGTAAGGACGGGCCGGTGCAGACGATTGTGCGGGAAGCCAAAAAACAAGGCACCGTCATTTCGTTTGTCACAAAGGAACGGCTGAACCAGCTGTCCGAGACACAAAAGCATCAGGGCGTAATCGCGGTATCGGCGGCTTATACCTATGCGTCCGTCGAAGACCTTCTGCAAAGAGCCAAGGACCGGGGAGAACAGCCGTTTTTGATTTTGCTGGACGGCATCGAAGACCCGCATAATCTGGGGGCGGTTATAAGAACCGCGAATCTGGCAGGCGCCCACGGGGTGATCATCCCCAAGCGCCATGCAGCCGGGCTGACCGCAGCGGCAGTGAAAGCATCGGCAGGGGCCGTAAATTATACGCCTGTCGCCAAGGTCACCAACTTAAGCCAGACGATCCGGGAGCTGAAGGAACGCGGCATCTGGTTTGTATGCGCGGATATGGACGGGGAGATGATGTACCGCCAGAACCTGACCGGGCCGATTGGGCTTGTCATCGGCAATGAAGGAGAAGGGGTCAGCAGGCTGGTAAAGGAGCACTGCGACCTGACCGCTTCCATTCCGATGAAAGGGGAGATCGGTTCCCTGAACGCCTCCGCAGCAGCGGCGGTGCTTGCCTATGAAATTGTCAGGCAGAGGATGTAAAAAAGGACCATCGCAAAGCGATTTTCAATGGCTGGATACGTAACAGTTCCATGGGTTATTCTGAACTGTTACGACAGGAGTTGTATGGAACACGATAAATACAAGGATGTAACAGACGAACAGCTGATCGCCCGGCTGCGGGACGGACAGCCGCAGGTGATGGATTATCTGATGGAAAAATATAAAAATCTGGTACGAAAGCGGGCAAACGCACTGTATCTGATCGGCGGCGAGACACAGGACCTGGTTCAGGAGGGGATGATCGGGCTGTTTAAGGCCGTCCGGGATTATCAGGCGGATAAGGAGGTATCCTTTTATCATTTTGCGGAATTGTGCATTAACAGACAAATGTATACGGCAGTAGAAGCATCGCAGCGCAAAAAACATACGCCGCTGAACACCTATATCCCGCTGGACGCCGGACAGGAAGGAAAAGAAGGCATGTTTCTGGAGACAGGCAGCCATTTCCAGACCCTCGACCCCGAAGCGCTGTTTATCAGCCAGGAAAATGTCAGGCAGCTTTTAAAGCAGGCAAACGAGAAGCTCAGCCAGATGGAGCGCAAGGTACTGGCCCTGTATCTGGAAGGCATGAATTACAATCAGATCGCAGAATATCTGGGCAAGACACCGAAAGCAGTAGACAATGCGCTGCAGCGGATCAGAGGGAAAATAACGACAAATAAAGGAGATCATACAAAATGAAAACATATGCAGAAATGAATGAGCAAGAGCTTTTTGCGTTAAAGGCAGAACTTGACGAACAATTTAAGACAGAAGAAACCAAAGGCCATTCGCTCAATATGGCAAGAGGAAAGCCAGGGGTATCGCAGCTGTCTTTGTCCATGCCGATGCTGAATGTCATTAATATTGACTCAGATATGCATACGCTTCTTGGAAATGACACGAGAAATTACGGAGACTGGGACGGCATCGGAGAATGCAGGCGCATGATGGCAGGGATGCTCGGCGTGAAGAAGGACAATGTCATTGTATGCGGCAATTCCAGCCTGAATATTATGTATGACACCGTCGTGCGTTCCATGGTCAAGGGCGTCAACGGTTCCACGCCATGGTGCAAGCTGGACCACGTGAAGTTCCTGTGCCCGGTTCCCGGCTATGACAGGCATTTTAAAATTACTGAGCTGTTTGACATTGAAATGATCAACATTCCGATGGATGAAAACGGCCCGGATATGGATCTGGTGGAACAATACGTCAACAACGATGCATCCGTCAAAGGCATCTGGTGTGTGCCGAAATATTCCAATCCGACAGGCATTACGTACTCGGATGAAGTTGTAAGACGTTTTGCAAACTTAAAACCAAAAGCAGAAGACTTCCGTATTTTCTGGGACAATGCATACTGTATCCACCATATTTACGATGATATCCAGGATGAAATCCCGAATATTTTAGAAGAATGCGAAAAAGCAGGCAATCCAAATATGGTCTACGTCTTCGGCTCCACATCCAAAGTAAGCTTCCCGGGTTCCGGCGTATCAGCGATAGCGACTTCGCTGGAAAACATGGATTACATCAAAAAATTTATGACGACACAGATCATCGGACATGATAAGATCAACCAGCTGCGCCACGTACGGTTCTTCAAAAACATCGAAGGCATGAAGGAGCATATGAAAAAACACGCGGATCTGCTGCGTCCGAAGTTTGAAGCTGTACTGAACCTGTTAGAAGCAGAGCTGACAGGACTCGGCATCGGCTCCTGGACGAAGCCGAGAGGCGGATATTTTATTTCCTTTGAATCCATGCCAGGATGCGCCAAGGCAATCGTTAGCAAATGCAAGCAGCTGGGCATGGTGCTCACAGACGCCGGCGCGACCTTCCCATACGGAAAAGATCCGCAGGACTCCAACATCCGTATCGCCCCATCATTCCCGACACCAGAAGAGATGGTAGAGGCGACCAGGCTGTTTGTGCTGTGTGTCAAGCTGGCTGCGGTAGAAAAGCTGCTGGCAGACCGTCAGGCATAAAGCGCATTCTGTATGGAACCGGATGGTATCCGTTCTCCGGTTCCATACGCATTATTTTTCCAACGGGAAAAACTCGGCTTTGCGGTTTTTAAATACCGTATAATAGGAAAAGCCGCAGGATTGCAGCAGCTGCGGCAGCCGGTCAAAGCCATAGGCAACATGCTCCGGCTGATGCGCATCAGCGCCGAGTGTAAGGATCTCTCCGCCAAGCTCACGGTACCGCTTTAGGACGTCCTCACATGGATTCGGGTGTCCAAGCCCGTACTTCCATCCGGCCGTATTCACTTCGATCCCTTTTCCAAGCCCGATCAGCTGCTTTAAAATCTCATCGGTCACATCTGCATATTTTCCAAAAGAATCATTGGCATTCCGATTCGGCCCATACCGCATGATATAGTCAAGATGTCCATACACGTCAAAATCCGTAAAGGCCCGTATATTTTCCAAAATAGAGTGAAAATATTCCAGATAAGCTTCTTCCTCTGTCCGCCCTTCATAATAATCGGCATAATAGGGATCCTTCCCATGGACCAGATGGGAAGAGCCGATCACGAAGTCATAGGAATATGCCTGCAGCAGCTTTGCATGCTTTTTAGCCAGGTGCGGCTGCAGGCCAAGCTCAATGCCATACCGCACAGGCAGCTGGTCAGCGTATTGGCGCTGCAGTTCACGCACTTTTTGCTCATAGGCGTCTGGATCAAATTCAAAAATGACCGGGTCTTTGGGAGGAAGCGGAAAATCATAATCCATGTGGTCGGTCAGGCAAATGCCGGAAAGGCCCTTGGTTATGGCAGCTTCTATCATGGATTCCGGCGTGCTGCTGCTGTCGCCGGAGAAATTAGTGTGCATGTGTGTGTCCCATAGCATATGGATGATTCCTTCTTTCTGTGTGAGTTTTTTTCATGGGTGGTGTATTCTGTATTCTGGGGAGGGGGTGGATATGCGGACGCTGGGTGGGGTGGATTGGATATGCGGACGCCGGGTGGGGTGGATTGGGTATGCGGACGCCGGGTGGGGTGGATTGGATATGCGGACGCCGGGTGAGGGGGAAATGGCCTGGCTTGCTGCTCCTATTCCAGAATG
>CANOET010000157.1 GCA_947564835.1 uncultured Eubacterium sp.
AACATTCTGGAATAGGAGCCGAAATCCAGGCCCCCGCCCCCTCCTCCGGCGTCCGCACAGCCATACCCCCCGCTTTACACCCACAACCCCCAAGAGTTTCTTCCGCCGCCACAACCACCCGGGAAACTCGTCCCAACCACCCAGGAAATTTATCCCAACCACCCAGAAAGAAGAATTTTATGATACAGCAAGACTTAAAATACAAAGACACACGCTCCGTCTACACACTCACCGACAACACCGCCAACGGCGGCGTCCCGCTCTTAACCTTCCGCCTGCTTAACCAGCTCCCCATGCTGACCCACGGCATTACCACCCGCATCGGCGGTGTCAGCCAGGGAATGTACGCAACGCTGAATCTAAGCTATCAAAGAGGCGATGACGAATCTGCTGTAGATGAGAATTTCCTGCGCACAGCCATTTCGCTGGATGCATCTTTATCTGATTTTGTTCTGACCGACCAGACCCACACGGCGAATATCCGTACCGTCACGCGCGCAGACTGCGGCAAAGGAATTATAAAGGAACAGGATTACAAGGACATTGACGGACTGATTACCGATGAACCGGGAATTGTGCTGTCTGCCTTTTTTGCGGATTGCGTCCCCCTGCTTTTTGCGGATCCGGTGCATCGTGCTATCGGTATCAGCCATTCCGGATGGCGCGGGACAGTGGCGCGTATGGGGCGGGAGACGGTCCGTGCCATGCAGGAGGCTTACGGGAGCAGGCCGCAGGATATGTACGGCGCTGTCGGGCCTTCGATCTGCCAGTCCTGTTATGAAGTGAGTGAAGATGTGGCAAAACAGTTCAAAGAAGAGTTTCCCCGACATGCAGAAGCGCTGTGCGAACCCGTGCCGGGCGCTGCCGGGAAATTCCGCCTGGATCTGTGGAAGGCGAACCAGATTGTGTTAAAAGAGGCAGGTATACCGGACGGCCATCTGGCGGTTACGAATCTTTGTACCTGCTGCAATCCCAAAATCCTGTTTTCCCATCGGGCCAGCAAAGGCAGGCGCGGTAATTTCGGTGCGTTTTTGAAATTAAAGGATAGCTGAGCAGGCCATATTCTTTGGCCTTGTCCAAGCAGCAAGTGCTTGAACAAGATGTGAACAGTAATTCAAAATTCTCTAAAAAATTGGAATAGTTCCTGTCTGGTGACATAAAGTATAGAAAGAAAATGTTTGTCAGGAAGGAAAGGGAGGATGGAGCAGTACAATTTATATAAAGATATCCAGGCAAGGACGAACGGGGAGATCTATCTGGGCGTGGTCGGCGCGGTGCGCACCGGTAAATCTACGTTTATCAAGCGTTTTATGGAACAGATGGTGATTCCGAATATGGAAGATGAAAATGTCCGTGCGCGGACGCGGGATGAGCTGCCGCAGTCGGCGCAGGGTAAGACCATTATGACGACAGAGCCTAAATTTATACCGAAAGACGCGGCACAGATCCAGCTGACCGATGACATTAAAGTGAAAGTGCGCCTGATTGACTGTGTCGGATATATGGTGGAAGGCGCCAGCGGCCATCTGGAAAACGGTGTGGAGCGTATGGTCAAAACACCATGGTCCGAACAGGAAATTCCGTTTTCGCAGGCTGCAGAGACTGGGACACGCAAAGTCATTAAGGACCACGCTACGATTGGGATTGTCGTAACGACCGACGGCACGGTAACCGAGATTCCCGCGGCCAATTACCAAAAGCCCACGCAGGAAACGGTAAATGAGCTAAAAAAAAGCGGCAAGCCGTTTTTAATGCTGCTAAATTCCGCAAAGCCTTACAGCGACGAGGCACGCCAGAGCGCCCAGCAGATGGAAGCGCAGTACGGCGTCAGCGTTATGCCAGTGAACTGCGAACAGCTGCGCAAGGAAGATGTCAATCATATTTTAGAACAAATCCTGTATGAATTTCCGGTGGTGCGGATGAACTTTTATCTGCCGAAGTGGGTCGACCTGCTCGGCGGGGACCGTCCGGTGAAAAAAAATGTGATCGATAACGCCAGAAAAATCCTGCAGGAGATTACTTATGTCAAAGATGTCCAAAATTACGAGTTCCAGCCGGAGGGCGAATATCTGGAAAAAATCAAGCTGGAGCAGATGAACCTTTCCGACGGGACAGCGGAAATCCGCATGGAAGTCGCGCAGAAATATTACTATGAAAACATCTCCGAGCTGACCGGCGTGCAGGTACACGGCGAGTATGAGCTGATCCGCCTGATCCGCGAGATGGCAGCCAAAAAGCAGGAGTACGATAAAGTAGCCGACGCGATGCAGTCTGTGCGCATGAAAGGCTACGGGGTCGTATCGCCGCAGCTGTCAGATATCGCCTTAGAGGAGCCGGAAGTAATTAAGCATGGCAGCCAGTATGGCGTGAAGATCAAAGCGTCTTCGCCGTCTATCCATATGATCCGCGCCAATATTGAGACGGAAATCGCGCCGATTGTAGGCAGCGAAGAGCAGGCGCAGGGGCTTAAGGATTACATAAAAGAGGGGCAGAACTCTACGGAAGGCGTATGGAATACGAATATTTTCGGGAAGACGATCGGAGAGCTGATGGAGGATGGGATCAGCCATAAGATTTCCATGATGGATGATGAAAGTCAGATGAAGCTGCAGGATACGATGCAGAAGATTGTAAATGATTCGAATGGGGGGATGGTCTGTATTATTATTTAGGCGCCTAGCAATGGCAATCCGGACGGCTCTGGGGAAAATTCAATCAGGAATTTTCCCCTTTCTTTTATTACAATAGCTTTGTTGGAAATGATATGCATAGGAGATGATGCATGCAGCCGGTCAGGTTAACAGGTCCTTAACCGTAGTCAAAGAATCGCGCTGAAGGTATTTCATGACCTGTAATGCATACCTGTATTTCCGCTTATTTCTACAACTGTAGATTTGTTGGAAAAGGATTCTGCAGGCAGACAGCAGCATCCGTTTCAGATAATTGGAATTTTTCCTGCAGCTTTTTGATAGTTTCTTTATCAGACAGGCCAAGATCTTTGCACATAGAAATAACGCCATAAATCATGCCGCGCTGTTCCCCGCGCTGTTCCCCAATCTGAATGCCGCGCTGTTCCCCAATTTGAATGCCGCGTTGTTCTCCAATCTGAATGCCGCGCTGTTCCCCAATCTGAATGCCTCGTTGTTCCCCGCGCTGTTCCGCTTCAAATAAAAACTGGTTATGGTCCCGGATGGCTTTTTCGCGGGCTTCATATTCCATCCGCTTCTGTTTGTCCTGGCTGATGATCTGCAGCCGGTCATAGGCGCTTTGAATGTAAGGGTCTCTTCCAGCGATCATGTCAAATTCCTCCTTTTTTTCAGCATTGATAAATTTTGCCCATAATTCCAGGCTGCCGGAGTCGTCCCGCAGGTCTTCCGTAAGCTTTGGAAGCTCGATGACATGAAATTCCATTTTGTCAGAATAGATGAAATGGCGGGTGTCCTCCAGTATGTGGAAACGGGAGTAAAATTCCGGTTCGTCTTCAAAAAGAATAAAATCCAGGATACTGATGCTGACGCATTTTTTTAATACGTCATATTTCTGGCCTTTTTCGATTTGTTCGGTATACATTTTGGAAATATAAAACAAAGCGCGGTCTGCCCAGATCTTTAATTCCGCCAGCTGGATCTCAGTGTCGATCTGCGTATCGTTGTTCAGAAGAATCCGGACGTCAAGGATACCGAGCTTGTCGTCCTCGTGGAGTTTGCGCAGGTTGGAGTTTAGAATGCGGGTTTCCTTAATATCGGCGGGATCCAGCTGGAGAACGGCTGCAAGAAATCCGGTGCGGGCTTTTTCGTTTTCCATGATTTCCTTAAAGGCAAAATCAATTTTTGGTTTCATTAAAAAATGATCCATAAGGCAATTCCTTTCTGATTATATATTTTGCATTATATGTAAATCTGACGGTTTTTTCACAGCCCTGGCTGGAGGTTGTAATTCCTGACCTGTTTGTCTATGGATATTTTAGATCATTATAATTGACACAGTAAGGGAAATCAATAGCTAATTGCTTTAGAATTTATTTGATTTTTCCTGTGAAAATCAGTATAATAGGGACATCATGGAATCCGAAAGGCGTGGTATATTTATGGAAAGAAAAATCACAAAAACAGTACAAATCGGCAATCGTACCATCGGCGGCGGCAATCCCGTCCTGATCCAGTCAATGACAAATACAAAAACAGAAGATGTAAAGGCAACTGTTGCGCAGATAAACCGGCTGGCCGCTGCCGGCTGTGAGATTATCCGCTGTACGGTGCCTTCGATGGAAGCGGCAGCCGCTCTGGAGGAGATTAAAAAACAGGTGCAGATTCCGGTTGTTGCGGATATTCATTTTGATTACCGGCTGGCGGTTGCCGCGATTGCGCATGGGGCGGACAAAATACGGATTAACCCTGGGAATATCGGCGCAAAAGAACGCGTGCAGGCAGTTGTGGATGCTGCCAGGGAGCGTCATGTTCCGATACGGGTCGGTGTCAACAGCGGTTCGCTGGAAAAAGAGCTGGTAGAAAAATATCATGGCGTTACCGCGGAGGGGATTGTAGAAAGCGCCCTGGGACAGGTGAAGCTGATAGAAGATCTGGGGTATGATAACCTGGTGATCAGTATTAAGTCTTCGGATGTGCTGATGTGCGTGCGTGCGCATGAACTGCTGTCCGCGCAGACGGATTATCCGCTGCATGTCGGGATTACAGAGGCCGGGACTATCATCAGCGGAAATATTAAGTCCGCGATTGGGATTGGCCTGATTCTGCATCAGGGGATCGGGGATACGATCCGGGTTTCCCTGACGGGCGATCCGCTGGAAGAGGTTAAATCTGCAAAAATCATCCTGCGCACACTGGGGCTTCGCAGGGGCGGGATCGAGGTTGTGTCCTGCCCGACCTGCGGCAGGACGAAGATTGACCTGATCGGTCTGGCAAATCAGGTCGAGGATCTGGTCGCGGATATTCCGCTGGATTTAAAGGTTGCTGTGATGGGCTGTGTCGTAAACGGCCCCGGGGAAGCAAAGGAAGCGGATATCGGCATTGCCGGGGGATGCGGCGAGGGCCTTTTGATCCGGCATGGGGAAATTATAAAGAAGCTGCCGGAAGCAGAGCTTTTGCCGGCGCTGCGGGAAGAATTGCTGCATTGGAAGGAATAAGGGCGCAGGAGTGAGTATCGATGTCGAAATGTTTTTTTGAGGTATTTCCAGTTCTTAAGGTGAATGGGGAAATGCAGCAGCTGCTGGCGGATACGCAGGTGCAGCGGGTGGTATCGAACCAGGACCGTACGAGGCTGAGGGTGTATCTGCAAGGGAAAAGGCTGATTCAGAAAAAGTATATTTTTCAGCTGGAACACCATATTAAAAACCAGCTTTTTCCGCAGCAGGAGCTGACTGTAAAAATTATCGAGCGTTATCAGCTTTCTGCGCAGTATACGCCGCAAACGCTGATGGATCATTACAAAGACAGCATCCTGGAAGAGATGAAGGCATACAGTATGCTGATCTATAACCTGTTCCGCTGTGCAAGGATGGAATTTGACGGTGCGGACCATATGCGCCTGTATCTGGAAGATTCGGTAGTGTCACAGGAACGTTCGGATGAGCTGCTTGAGATCCTGTATAAGATTATCCGGGACCGGTTTGGCCTGGAGGTTGTGATTGAGCTGGTGCTTGAGCCGAAAAAGGATAACAGGCGAAAAATAGAAAGCGGCCAGCAGATCGCATTTATAGCAGGGCAGCCAATATCCGTGGGCGCAGCAGGCCAGCCGGTATCCCAAAATGCAGCAGGCCAGCCGGCATCCCAAAATACAGCAGGCCAGCCGGTATCCCAAAATGCAGCAGGCCAGCCGATATCCCAAAATGCAGCAGGCCAAGTGAAATTAAAAGGTGCGGCGGGCAGGAAGGATTCTGAAAATAGCGCCGGAAAGAAGGGTTCCGGCAGATACGCAGGCAAATATGGCGGCCGCAGGGATTTTTCACAGCGGCGCCCGGATAACCCGGATGTGGTGTATGGCAGGGACTTTGACGATGAGGCCATTGCGATTGACCAGATCGAGGGCGAGATGGGCGAAATCGCGATCCGCGGCAAGGTGCTTGCGGTTGATACAAGGCCGCTGCGCAGCGGGGAGAAGAGTATTGTAATCGTGACGCTGACGGATTTTACAGATTCGATTGTGATCAAGATTTTTTCCAAAAACGACCAGCTGGACGAATTGCTGGAAGGGGTGAAAAAAGGCGCGTTTTTAAAGGTCAAGGGTGTGACGGCATTTGACCGTTTTGACAGTGAGCTGACGATTGGTTCGATTGCGGGGATTAAGAAAATCC
Organism: uncultured Eubacterium sp.; assembly: GCA_947564835.1. GTDB lineage: Bacteria > Bacillota > Clostridia > Lachnospirales > Lachnospiraceae > Eubacterium_J. Next base: position 6,311 of record CANOET010000157.1, read on the forward strand.
CGGATTTTGCCGTACACCGGATGGATACCAGCCCGAAAAAGCGGGTGGAACTGCACTGCCATACAAAAATGAGCGATATGGACGGTATTTCGGATGTCGGGGATATTATCAAACAGGCAGTTGCCTGGGGGCATAAAGCGCTGGCGATTACCGACCATGGGGCGATCCAGGCGTTTCCGATTGCGAACCATGCCATTCCTGAGGGGGCGGATTTTAAGATTATTTACGGTGTGGAAGCGTATCTGGTAGATGATTTGAAAAATATTGTACTCGATCCCAAAGGGCAGAGCCTTTCTGATACTTATGTGGTCTTTGACCTGGAGACGACGGGGCTTAGCCCGAATGTGCATAAGATTATTGAAATCGGCGCGGTAAAGGTCACAGACGGAAAAATCGTGGACCGGTTTTCCAAATTTGTAAATCCGAAAGTACCGCTGCCGTTTGCGATCGAGGAGCTGACCAAAATCCGGGATGACATGCTCGTAAACGAACCGGAGATTGATCAGATCCTGCCTGCGTTTATGGAGTTTTGCAAGGGCAGTATTATGGTAGCGCACAACGCGGAATTTGATATGGGATTTATCCGCAAAAACTGTGAAGACCTGGGCCTTCCGTGTGCGTTTACCGTTGTCGACACGGTATCCCTGGCCAGGTATCTGCTGCCGAACTTAAACCGGTTTAAGCTGGATACGGTAGCGAAGGAGCTGCATATTTCGCTGAAAAACCATCACCGTGCAGTCGAAGATGCGGAATGTACGGCAGAGATTTTTGTCAAATTTGTCCATATGTTAGAAGGACGCGGCATTTATGACCTGGACACGCTGAACGCGCAGGGGAAGGCGACGCCGCAGCAGATTATGAAGATGCCGACGTACCATGCGATTATTCTGGCAACGAACGATTACGGCCGTGTCAACCTGTACCGCCTGGTATCGATGTCGCATCTGACCTATTTCCAGAAACGCCCCCGGATACCCAAAAGCGAGCTGATGCGCTTTCGGGAAGGGCTGCTGCTTGGTTCGGCATGCGAGGCCGGGGAGCTGTACCAGGCAGTGCTGCTGGGCAGGCCGCAGGAAGAGATTGCGCGGATTGTGAATTTTTATGACTATCTGGAAATCCAGCCGAACGGCAATAATGCGTTTATGCTGCGGGAGGAAAGATATCCGGTCAATTCCGAGGAAGACCTGTGGGAAATCAACCGCAGGATCGTCAAGCTGGGCGAAGACTTCCATAAGCCGATTGTGGCTACATGTGACGTTCATTTTTTGAATCCGGAAGACGCAGAGTACCGCAGGATTATTATGGCCGGACACGGATTTAAGGATGCGGATGAACAGGCGCCGCTGTTTTTGCATACGACAGAAGAAATGCTGCAGGAATTTTCCTATCTGGGCAGTGAAAAAGCAGAGGAAGTCGTGATTACGAACCCGGGGCTGATCTGCGATGCCTGTGAAAAAATCTCCCCGGTACGCCCGGACAAGGCGCCGCCGGTCATTGATAATTCCGACCAGCTGCTTAGGGATATTTGTTACCACAAGGCAAATGAAATGTACGGCGACCAGCTGCCAGAGCTTGTACAAAAACGTCTGGAGCGGGAATTAAATTCGATTATTTCCAACGGTTATGCGGTGATGTATATTATTGCGCAGAAGCTGGTGTGGAAATCGGTGGAGGACGGCTACCTGGTTGGTTCCAGAGGCTCCGTCGGCTCTTCCTTTGTCGCGACGATGGCAGGCATTACCGAGGTTAATCCGCTAAGCCCGCATTATTACTGCGAAAACTGCCATTTCAGCGATTTTGACTCCGAACAGGTCAAAGCCTTTGCCGGACGCTCAGGCTGCGATATGCCGGACCGTATTTGCCCTCAATGCGGAAAGCCGCTGATTAAAGCAGGATTTGATATCCCGTTTGAAACGTTTTTAGGCTTTAAAGGGAACAAAGAGCCGGATATCGACCTGAATTTTTCAGGCGATTACCAAAGCAAGGCCCATAAATATACCGAGGTGATTTTCGGCGCCGGGCAGACGTTCCGCGCGGGGACCATCGGTACGCTGGCAGATAAGACAGCGTTCGGCTATGTCAAGCGCTACTACGAAGAGCGCAGCATCCACAAGCGTTTTTGCGAGATCAACCGGATCGTACAAGGATGCGTAGGCATCCGCAGGACCACCGGGCAGCATCCGGGCGGCATAGTCGTACTGCCGATGGGGGAAGAAATCTATTCCTTTACCCCGATCCAGCATCCGGCAAACGATATGACGACGGACATTATTACGACCCATTTTGAATACCATTCCATTGACCACAACCTGTTAAAGCTGGATATCCTCGGACACGATGATCCGACCATGATCCGTATGCTGGAAGACCTGACCGGGCTTCACGCGACCGAAATCCCCCTGGACGACCCGGCGGTTATGTCCATATTTAAAAGTACGGATGCATTGGGGATCACGCCGGAGGACATCGGCGGCTGTACGGTCGGTTCGCTGGGCATTCCGGAGTTCGGGACAGAATTTGTCATCCAGATGCTAATCGATACAAAACCACAGTCATTTTCCGACCTTGTACGCATTTCCGGCCTGTCCCACGGAACAGACGTATGGCTGGGCAATGCGCAGACACTGATTGAAGAAGGCAAAGCGACGATTTCCACCGCGATCTGCACCCGCGACGATATCATGATCTATCTGATCGGAATGGGACTGGAAAGCGAGCTTTCCTTCACAATCATGGAATCCGTGCGCAAAGGCAAAGGATTAAAAGACGATTGGATTAAGGCGATGAAGGAGCACAATGTTCCGGACTGGTATATCTGGTCCTGTCAGAAAATTAAATATATGTTTCCAAAAGCACACGCGGCGGCCTATGTTATGATGGCATGGAGAATTGCCTACTGCAAAGTCTTTTATCCGCTTGCTTATTACGCGGCATATTTTTCCATCCGCGCGACCTCCTTTAACTATGAGCTGATGTGCCAGGGGAAAGAAAAGCTGGAGCATTATATGCGCGACTACGAACGGCGCAGGGATACGCTGACGAAAAAAGAGCTGGATACGATTAAAGACATGAAGATCGTGCAGGAAATGTATGCCAGGGGGTTCCAGTTCTGTCCGATGGATTTAAATATCGTAAAAGCACGTCATTTTCAGATTATAGACGGAAAGCTGATGCCGGCGCTCAGCGCGATTGACGGCCTGGGAGAGAAGGCGGCGGACGGCGTGGTGGAAGCGGTGAAGGACGGGCCGTTTTTGTCGAAGGATGATTTCAGGCAGCGGTCGAAGGTGAGTAAGTCTGTGGCGGATCTGATGGGGGATTTGGGGATTCTGGGGGAGATACCGGAGTCGAATCAGATGTCTATTTTTGATTTTGCGTAGGGGAGGGGGGATGTGGCTCACCGGACGACCCTGCGGGCTGCGGCCAGGGGATGTGCCGGGAGACACACCTTGGGCGGACTGGGGCAACGCTGCGGTGAA
>CANOET010000158.1 GCA_947564835.1 uncultured Eubacterium sp.
GCGATTAGTTCACCGCAGCGTTGCCCCAGTCCGCCCAAGGTGTGTCTCCCGGTGCGTCCCCTGGCCACAGCCCGCAGAGTCGTCCGGTTCACCACATCCTCTGGCCAATCAAGGTCTATATGGAAGCCAAAAAACGCAACACAATGTCAAAAGTGTTTCTTTTCTGGTTTATCCAGGTTAGGTGAGGTTGTTGATCATTATTGATATTCGTGCAGGGGCCGGATTTGCGGGCTGGAACGTTTTTGGTAAGTTCCAGCCCGCAGACTGTTTGGAGGCGGTATCTGGCGGATTTTTATTCCTGCTCCCGGATAATGTTCTTCACTGCTTTCGCCTGATTGCGTATATGGGTATGCATGGCAGCTACAACACGTTCTTTATTTTTTTCTTTCAGTGCGTCCAGGATTGCCTTGTGTTCCTGAATCAGCATCGGATAGTTTTCCTCTTCTTTCAGATATTCCACACGGTATCGATAAATTTGTTCTCTTAAATTGTTCAAAAGGGTTACCAGTTTCGGATTATCGGTTGATTCATAAATAATATCGTGAAATTCCACATCGCATGCAATAATATGGTCCAGGTTTCCAGCCTGGATGGCGTTTTCAAAATTATTTGTAGCGATTGTAAGATTGTCCAGCTGCGCTTCTGTCATTTTGTCACAGGCGATCTGGACAGCCAAGTCATCCAATGCCTCGCGGATTTGCAGGACATCTTCCATATTTTTTTCTGTCATTCTGGCTACTTCCGCGCCTTTTCTTGGTATTGTGACAGCCAGCCCTTCCTGTTCCAGAATCCGTATGGCTTCACGGATCGGTGTCCGGCTGACCCCAAGCTTGGATGCAAGCTGCAGCTCCATCAGACGCTCGCCGGGGCGCAGGTCTCCTTTTAAAATGGCCTCACGCAGTGTTTGAAATACAACATCACGCAGAGGCAGATATGCATTCATGTTTAATTTCAAATCTTCTGGCATTTTTCCATCCTCGGTTTTTAAACATTAAATAAAGTAGTGACATAAATCTGTCTGGCAAGATCGCTGGCGCGCAGTACGTCGGCTGCTTCTCTTGCCTGGCTGCGTTCTTCGAACAGGGCAAATACGGTGGGGCCGCTGCCACTCATCATGGCGTTCAGTGCGCCGTTTTCAAGCAGTATTTCTTTGATCCGGGCAATTACCGGATATTCTTTAACAGTTACTTCTTCGAGGATATTTCCCATATGGGATGCTATTTTCTTTAAATCCTGTTCGCGGATATCAGTAAGCAGCTGGTCAATATCGGGGTGGCAGGTTTGTTCATTTAATATCAGCCTGTCATAGACCCATTTCGTTGAAACGCTGATTCCTGGCTTTGCAATGACTACCGGGCAGCGCGGTACAGATGGCAGTCTTGTCAGCTTTTCACCGATGCCTTCTGCCAGCGCTGTACCACGCATCAGGCAATACGGTACATCAGCGCCAAGGGTTAGTGCGCGTTTAGCAAGCTGCCTTTGCGAAAGCTTCCATTCAAACATCTGATTCATACCATATAAGACAGCCGCTGCATCCGTACTTCCGCCAGCCATTCCGGCTGATACGGGAATGCATTTTTTTATGTCAATCCGGATACCCTGCCCGGGTTTAAATTCATCCATTAACAAACGGGCAGCTTTGTAAGCAATATTATGTTCATCGGTAGGCAGAAAATGTATATTGGTTGTTAGCCGGATTTCCGGTTCGGGTATTTTTTCCATTTGTACACTGTCAAACAGATGAATGGTCTGCATAATCATACGTACCAAATGATAACCATCTTCCCGGCAGCCGGTAACATCCAGGCCCAGATTAATCTTTGCAAGTGCTTTTAATCGGATCTCATCCATGTCACTGTCCTCCAAATTATTCAGTACAGAAACAAGCTGGAATCATGGATATTCCAAACGGGTTTCTTGTGTATATTGTATTATGTATACAATATACACATTTTTCAATGAAAAGTCAATCATTCTGGAAAAAATTTTTTGAATCTTGGCAGGTTCTGGTTAGGTACTTAAGGACGGTTTCTTGCGCAGAATGGCAAAATTTTGACTCGGGCAACAGAATTGACATTTTGTTGCGTTTTTTAGTGGCTATGCGGACGCCGGATGAGAGGGAAAGGGCCTGGCTTCCGACTCCTATTCCAGAATGTTAAGAATCCCTAAGTATTCTGCATTTACACAGTGGCACCGGCCGGGCGCGTCGCCTAGTTCGCCCTGGCTAAACGCCAGAAGCTAAAGGCGCCGCTGGGCTCCGCCCCTGATTTAACGAGCAGAATACCAAGGGCTTCTAAACATTCCTCCAACGTCGCCGGAAGCCAGGTCCTTTCCCCCTCATCCGGCTGGTTTTCACCGGCTTACATGAAACGTAAATTCAGGTATTGTAAGCCCGCAGAGTCGTCCGGTTAACCACATCCTCTGGCCAATCAAGATCTATATGGAAGCCCCAAAACGCAACGCATTGTCAAAAGCGTTTCTTTTCTGCTTCACCCAGGTTAGACACTTAAAATCATTTCTCTGCACAAAATAGCAAAAGCTTAAATATAATGCACAATAAAAGTCAGATTAGTATATACACCGCTGTCAATGACATTATAAGACATTTGCCCAAAATGGATATCCTGATCCGAAACAGACAGTTTAAATCTGGTAGTATCGGAAACGGTTTTGTAAGCGCCGTTCATCCAGACACACATCCCGGATACTTTACTGTCGCCAAATGGGGAGTTGTAGTCTTCCATGGCATAGACAGCAATGATCTTACCGTCAAAATGCTTGCGGAAATCCCAGTTTTTATGATTGCTGGACGATCCTTGCGAGCTTGTAAAGCAGTCGTTTTCTTTGTCTGCCCCATTAATGTCCAAACGGATTGTTTCTGACCAGACTTTTGGGCTGAAAGAGGCGCTTCCATCTGTATAACCGTTGTTATAGCCGGATTTATAACTTTCAGAGGCTTCGTTGGTACGTCCGTCTGCAAAGGTAATGCCATCGTTGTAGCCGTTGTTATAGCCGGATTGGGTGCCTTCTGCAAGTCCGCTGTCGTAACCGGACTGGGTGCCTTCTGCAAGTCCGTTGTCATAGCCGGTTTTTGTGCCTTCTTCTACGCCCTTGTCATGGCCGGACTGGTAGCCGTTTGTATATTTGGACTGTGCCAGGGCTGCGATGGCCTGACTGAACTCCTGAAAGGTGTAGCGCGCGTCTGCAGTGCCTTCTAAGTCAGAAATGGTGCGCGCTAACAATGATTTTCCATTACTGACAGATGTAAAAGACTGGTTAAAGTTATCCTGTACATTTTGAAAAGACTGGCTGACGTTATTTTGTACGTCTGCGAGGTTTTGGTGGAGTGATTGGTTCTGCTCTTCTAAGTAATTGAGTTTTGCGCTGACGGAAGCATTTTTATAATTTCCGGCATTTGTATCTGCATCCTTTTGATCCATACCGAAGAAGGATTTTAATTTTTGCCATACATTTGCGGTAAATGCCATCAGTGATGTTTCGCCGGACGGATCCGCAGAGTCATCGTAGGAAGCGGATAAGTCTGTTTTGCTGCCCAGAGCATGGTTTTTGGTGAGCTGCATAAAGTTTGGTTCTGCCGTTTGCCATGCGCCCTGGGTATCTGCGGTACACAGGTACATTTCGCCGTCATAAACGACGTAGTCTCCGGCGCTGTAGGCTGTATTTTCATGGAATGCAACGGCGATTTTGTCTGTTGCGTTGGATGTAATGGTGGCTGCCTGCGGGCGGGTGGACGGTATGCCGGCCAGAATGCCGGTGACCAGCAGAAGGGAAAGTGTTTTACAGGTTTTGCTTGTGTATTTCATAAGAATCCTCCTATTTTTCTTTGTATACGTGTATGGATGTAATGTTTATATTGCGGGTCGGCCTGTTTGCAAATGAGATCAGAAGGGTATTGCCGCTCGTAGATAATGCGGCGTTGGATGGAAGTCTGCCTGGCTGTGTAAAGTGGATTACAATGGCAGTGTCATCATCGCTGAGTGCAATCTGGTCTGCATCTGTTACAAGCGGAATCTGATAGACATATGCGGAACCGCTTTCCTGATAAGTATAACCGGAACTGCTTTCCTGATACGGTTCAGCCAGAAGTGTAATATTGGAAAGCCATTTTTCTTTTTCCAGTTCGCCGACACGCGATCTTGCGTCCAGCAGGTCTGTATGCAGGTTTTCCATACCTTCTTCTACGCTTTCGGCGCCGCCGATGTTTTTGAGTGTTTCCATCAGTCCGCTGATGCCGTCTTTGGATAGGATTTTTAGAATGGAGCCGATTTTCTGGAAAATGGTATCGCCTTCTATGCCTCCTGCGTCTTTTGGATTGCCGATCAGGGTATTTGTGTCGTCTGCCTGCTGCTGCAGTGTTTCATCAGCTTCTTTCCGTTTGTTTTGTTCTTCTTCGAGTGCTTTTTGTGTTTTTTCCAGTTCTTTTTCCAGGTCTTTTTGTGTATCCTGGAGTTTTTGATCCAGATTTGCGGATTGGTCGTCCAGCTGTTTTTTTAACTCCTGGTTGTTTTTCTGCAGCTGTGCTTTTGCGTCTTCCAGATCCTTGCCATTGTCTGACAAGGAATGTTCCAGATCCTTGATGGATTTGTCAAATGCCTGGTCCTGCTTTGCATTTTCTGTTTTCAGCTGTTTGATCGTCTTATTTAACTGCTGGATCGCGCCTGTATAGACTTGGTCATTTCCTGCAAGAATATCGACAAATTCCGCAATGGTAAGGTTCGAGGCGGCAATTGGCACGGAATGGATGTCGCTGCCGGAGCCGCTCACTTTTTCCAGCTGGCTGGAGGATATCGTAATTGCTTCTGTCAGCTGTGTGGTGACAGAGTTGATATGCTGGATGGAAGTATTGATCTTGGTAATACTTGCCTGCAGTTGATTCAGGTCCTGGGATTGTTTTTGATCCAGCGTCTGCAGCTCTTTCACTTGTTTTGTTAATGTGTTTACAGAGGTCTGTACCTCCTTGATCTGGGAAGCAAGGGTTTCGATTTGCTTATGTGCTTCCTTGTTTGCTTCTTTTAATACGTTATTTTGAATCCGTTTGATATCTGCTTCTGTAAAATAATCTACGCCTTTTACCGGGGTTTTGACGCTTTTTTGCACAGAGGATATCACATTTGTCCGCATGGTTTCCAACTGCTGCTTTGTGATTTTATCAACGGCGCCGTTGACCAGCTGTTCGATTTTGAGAGAACTTTTCAGATTTTCCAGGTCCTGGCCGGACAGCTGGCAGGTACTGTTTTGGATCTGGGTTTTCAGCATGCCGGATAATTCCCTGTGCAGGCGTTCTTCCATCTGGTTTTGAATGTCTGCGGTAAGCGGCTGGGAAAGGTTGATTTGTGCAAGCGCTTCGGCTAATGCTTCATCAACGGCGAGCCGGATATATTTTTTCTGTTCTTCGGTCAGTGTGCTGTCGGCGGAAATGCCCAGATCCGTTAGTATAACTGCAAGGATATCCTTTAATTCTTCCTCTCCGATGGCAGCTACTTCGATATCGCTGCCGGAAAGGATTTCGTAGATCTTATCTTTGCTCAGTTCTTTGGTAACTGCATCCCGGATCCGGTCAGTCAGAAGATCTGTGCTGAGGGTATCCAGTACCCGCTGGCTGACATCATCAGAAATGCGTTCAATCCGGTCCGGCGTAATCCGAATGGCTTCGCCTTCTCCGGTTGACGCATTGGTCCGGTCTGTAAACAGATAGATCACAAGAAGCAATGCTGCCAGTATGACGAGGATACCCCCGATCAAAAAGGCAATTTTTCTGCGGTCTGGTTCATCATATTGATTTTCATTTTGTTCCATAAATGATTCCTTTCTTTCCTTAAAAAGAGATAATTTCAAAGATTCCTATATGTCCGGGTTCCTTTACTGCCAGCAGATCCGGATTCAGCCGGAGCATGGACAGTTGTCCACTTCGAAAATTTGCCTGAAAATTTCACAGGAAATACTTTTCAACTGCATGATTTTTTGGTATATTAGTATCTGTAATTCCTGCTGCAAAATACTTATTTCAAAATTAAGAGGTGAACGATTGAATCCAGACGACATATTTCAATTAATTGTGCTTGCTATTTTATTGTTTCTTTCCGCGTTTTTTTCTTCCGCGGAAACGGCTTTGACGACCTTTAACCGGATCCGTATGCGTACGCTGGCGGATGAAGGCAGCAAACGCGCGGCGCGGGCATTAGAAATTACGGAAGATTCCGGAAAAATGCTCAGTGCAATTCTGATTGGCAACAATATCGTAAATCTTTCTGCTTCCAGTATTGCGACGACATTGGCGCTGCGTATTTTCGGCAGTGCGGGGGCTGGAATTGCGACAGGGCTTCTGACCGTACTGATTCTGATTTTCGGAGAAATTTCTCCGAAGACACTGGCAGCGCTGCATGCAGAAAAGCTGGCGATGGCGTATTCCGGGATTATTCAGTTTCTGATGATGATCATGACACCGGTGATTGCAGTAATCAATAAGCTGTCAAACCTGTTTTTGCGCCTGCTGCGGGTAGATCCGAATAAAAACAAGGATCTGTTAACCGAAGAAGAGCTAAAAACGATCGTGGATGTCAGCCATGAAACCGGCGTGATTGAAACGGAAGAGCACGAAATGATTCATAACGTATTTGATTTTTCGGATGCACTTGCCAAAGAGATTATGACACCGCGTATCGATATGACATTTATCCAGGCAGACAGTACGTATCGTGAGATCCTGGAAATCTACCGGGAAGACCATTATACACGTATGCCGGTCTATCAGGAAACAACGGATAATGTAATCGGTATCTTGAATATGAAGGACCTGCTTCTCTATGAGGATAAGGAACATTTTTCCGTATCCAATATTTTGCGGGAGCCGTTTTTTACCTATGAAAGAAAAAATACGGCAGAACTATTTTTAGAGATGCAGACAAAATCCATTAACCTGGCGATTGTACTGGATGAATATGGAATTACTGCCGGTATGGTTACCATGGAGGACCTCCTGGAAGAGATCGTTGGTGAAATCCATGATGAATATGACGGCAATGAGCAGGAGATGCTTGTGAAAGTCAGTGATACAGAGTTTCTCGCTGCTGGTTCCATGAACCTGGAAGATTTATGTGATGAGCTGGAAATCAGCCTGACTTCGGATGACTACGATACGATCGGCGGATATTTTATCGGCCTGTGTGATCATTTGCCAACGCAAGGGGAACAGATCTTTACTGAAGGCCAGATCCGGCTGACGGTTACTGCGGTTCATAAGAACCGGATTGAGCAGATCCGGATTCAGCTGCCGGAACCAGCCAGCGAAGATGACGGTTAAAAATTTTGCGTGGCGGCGGACGGTTTTGCCAGTGAAAATGTTTTTCGGGGCTCAGCATATGCCCGCCTTTCCATTTCCGATGCCAGATCCGGCCTTTGGTATCGGAAAACCAGCTGCGCGTAAAACCAGAGCCGCCGTATGTATCAGTTCCTGCATAAAATAAAACTGACGGTCAAAGACACTGCAGTCCTTATGCCTGCGGATAAAACACTCAATTTTTCCTTTTTCACTGACCTGGCGGAATATCGGGTTATGGGGAATCACAGCTAATTCCTCGTCATGCAGCCGGTAAATCCGGTTCAGGTTCTTTCTGTTGTAAATAGATTCCGGGTGATAGGCGTTTACCAGATAAATGACATTTCCGGGAAAGACATGTCTGTTTTGAAAATAGGCATCCAGATTCTGGCGCTCCTGTGAAATCCCGATAACAACGGCATCTGCATATGCCAGCAAATCCGCGGAAAGGCTGTCGGTTCCGTTTCCGCAGTCGATCATCGTAAGATCTGCAAGCTGTTCCGTACAGCGGATAATCCTGCGGACTCCGTCTTTGACCGAAGGCTGGTAATCCCTTTGTTTTTGGTATTCTCCCTGCGGCAGATAATACAGGCGCCCCGTTACAACCGGAACCATGCAATGTAATAGCATTGTTTTTGTCAGCCTGCGCTGTTTCAAAAGCCAAAACAGCTCGTCCCAAATATCAGAAACAGGTTCCATATCATTGATGCAGCTTTTACGCATTGCGGGAACGGATTTCTTATTGATGCAGTCTATACGCATTACAGGAACAGATGCCGTATGACTAAGCCTTTTGCACAGATCACCACGCTGGTTGCGGCTCTGAACCAGAATCGTCCGAAGGTTCCACACATCAGAACAAATACTGGCAATTGCTGCCATTGCGCTTGTGATCCCGCAACCATCTTCTTCACTCCAAAATGCGATTGTCAACTCTACCTCCTATAAAATAAAATTATCTGAATAGTAACGTATCCCAAAGCTTTTGCCTGGATTCACTTACGATACAAGATACAGCATTTCCGCTGTCTTACCCTGCTTGGCATTGCGGACAGCCCGGGCCGTTTTCACCCGGTCTGGCATACCAAACAAAAGCAGCAGCTGAACAAGCACCCGTTCCAGATCTGCGGAAATATGTGTAAATTTAGACAGCAGCTGATACTGCATGTGAATCCGGTACGCCTCATCTGCTTCATGGAAAGGCAGCAGCAGCCACCGTTCAATCAGGCAGCTTCCACGCCCGAAATAATCCATAATTTTCCCTGCGGCAGTCCGGTTCACACAAAATCCGCGCAGTAACACAACAGCCGGCATACCGCTGGATTCCAGAAACGGATCATAAAAATCCAAAGTACTGCGTTCACAGTCCATCACCAGAATCCGTTGGCTGCATACAGCAAGGCATAATTCCTGCGGACGTTCTCCCAAATGTACAAGCACAAAATCATAATCCAGTTCATGCCACTGCACCAGCGGCTTGCGCCAGATAAAATCCACATCATGAAATGTGACAGCTGCAAAACATTCTTCTGGTGCAGGGATACACCGGAAGAGAATCCCTTCTTCTGAAAGGTCAATCACACAGACCCGTTTTCCGGCATTCTGCAGGGCATAAGCGGCATACATGCAGATATCCGCCGGATAACTTCCATAAAAACCAATAATTTTGGGCAAACTTTCACCTGCTTTCTTTTCTTGTTAATATCCATCGTTCTTCTATGGGAATATTACTGATTTAAAGCTCAGCGGCTTTTATAAATATACTTACAGAATAAAACCTTTGTTTTACTCTTATGACTGCCCAAGGCAAATCTGAATAAGAAATATTAAGATGTTTCACATACTATCATGTTTTATGTAGTTTGTAAAGTTAATTTTTGAAATAATTGACGAATTGTCAAAATGTACAAAATAGAGAAGCGTTATTCTCTATAAAATATAAAAAATAAACAAGGGCTGTGATAGATTTGTTTATGAGAATGGAAGAGCGCATGGTCGTATTTTGTATTGGATAGACGGGTTTTTATCATTCAGGTACGAGAGGAAGGGCAATGCATAGTTTTCTGGGCCAGAATGTTAAGAATCCCTAACCTGGATAAACCAGAAAAGAAACACTTTTGACATTGTGTTGCGTTTTTTGGCTTCCATAATAGATCTTGATTGGCCAGAGGATGTGGCTAACCGGACGACTCTGCGGGCTGTGGCCAGGGGACGCAGAGTCTGGTTATTGGCAGGCTTTACAACACCTGCATTTGCATTTTATATAAAGCCAGTGAAAACCAGCCGGATGAGGGGGAAAGGGCCTGGCTTCCGGCGACGTTGGAGGAATGTTTAGAAGCCCTTGGCATTCTGCTCGATAAATCAGGGGCGGAGCCCAGCGGCGCCTTTAGCTTCTGGCGTT
>CANOET010000159.1 GCA_947564835.1 uncultured Eubacterium sp.
TAGAAGAAGGAGGTTTTCTAAGTGGAAAAAGTACGTTATATGATTTCAGATGCAGCAAATATGGTGCAGGTTGAATCGCATGTTCTGCGGTACTGGGAAGAAGAACTGGAACTGACGGTTCCAAGGAATGAACTGGGCCACCGCTATTATACACAGGAAAACATACAGGAATTTTTAAGAATAAAAGAGCTTAAGGAACGGGGCTATCAGCTGAAAGCAATCCGGCTGATTCTCCAGGATGAAAAAGAGCGGAAAGAAGAAAGTATGATGGAGCCGGCAATCCGTATTGAGAAAGTTGACGGCGTCGAAATTGGCAAGGAGGTTTTAGAAGAATCAATGGCTAAAAACGAGGTAATCCACGTAACACACAAAACGAGTCAGCTGAATGAAGACACGCAGCGGGAAAAGCGTATGGAACAGTTCCAGTCCATGATGACGGAGATCGTGCGTAAGGCGATCAGCGAGAATAACCAGGAGCTAGGGGAGGAAGTAGGCATCCAGGTCGGGGAGCATGTCATTAAGGAAATGAACTATCTGATGCGCACACAGGAAGAACAGGAAGAGGAACGTTTCCGGAAGCTGGATGACGCGATCCGCAGTATGGGCAGACATGGCAGGCGGCAGGCAAAGAAGGAGCGCTTAAGCCGGAAGGAGCGCAAAATGCTGAAAAATAAAAATGAACTGGCGCCGGATCTGACGATCTGATCCGACGTAACAGCGCTATGTTCTACATAAGGAACACTCAGAAAATGATTTGCATAACAGGTAAAAAAATAAAACCGCCGGAACTTCGGCGGTTTTAAAGTATGTAGCTTTATGCAGCAGCTACATTAACCTTCTTCGATTGCACCTGTAGGACATGCACCTGCACATGTACCGCAGTTTACGCATGTATCAGCATCGATTTCGTATTTTCCGTCTCCTGCAGAAATTGCCCCTACTGGACATTCCCCTTCACAAGTACCGCAGCTTACACAAGCATCTGTAATTTTGTATGCCATGATCTCAATCCTCCTTAAAATAATTGATAGATACGAACCCATTGTCCGTTGAACCTATTCTAATACAAAAACCGGATGAATACAAGTAGAAATTTATAACAGATCAAAAAATTAACTGTATTATTTTTGATACACAGTTTAATTCCCTAATCTCTCTGCATATTGGCAAATTTCGTATACTGCGGCAGCCAAACGAGATTGACCGTTCCGATCGGCCCGTTCCTCTGTTTTGCGATAATGACCTCGGCAATATTTTTTTTGTCGCTATCTTTGTTATAATAATCATCACGGTAGATAAACATCACAACATCAGCATCCTGCTCAATCGCTCCGGATTCACGTAAATCTGACAGCATCGGACGGTGGTCCGGGCGCTGTTCTACGGCCCGGCTCAGCTGGGATAAGGCGATCACAGGCACATGCAGTTCTCTGGCCAATGCTTTTAGGGCACGGGAAATTTCTGAGATTTCCTGCTGCCTGGAATCAGCCCTGCCGTTGCCGGACATCAGCTGGAGGTAGTCGATGATCACCAGCTGAATATTGTGTTCCAGCTTATATTTACGGCATTTGGAGCGCAGCTCCCCGATGGAAATTCCTGGCGTATCGTCGATAATCAGTTTGGATCGCCCAATCGTACCGGCGCCCTCGATCAGTTTTTCCCAGTCTGTATCGGACAGATTGCCGTTGCGCAGCATCTGTGCGTCGACTCTGGATTCCAGCGAAAACAGGCGGTTTACCAGCTGTTCCTTGGACATTTCCAGACTGAAAATAGCGGTTGCCAGATCACTGTGGAAGGCTGTATACTGCGCGATATTCAGCACAAAAGCCGTCTTCCCCATCGAAGGGCGTGCAGCGACCAGAATCAGGTCCGAAGGCTGCAGGCCCGACATGCGGTAATCCAGATCGATAAATCCGGTCGCAATCCCGGTTACATTTCCCTGGATCCTGGATGCCTTTTCAATCCGGTCCAGCGCATTGATCACAATCTGCCTGATCGGTACAAAATCCCCGCTGTCCTGGCTCTGCAGCAGCTGGAAAACATTTTTTTCCGTATTGGAAAAAATCGTCTCCAGTTCTTCATTTCCGGCATAGCATTCGTTCTGAATCGTTTCCGTTACCTTGATCAGCCTGCGCAGCATCGCCTTTTCTTTCACAATATTCGCGTAGTAGCGTATATTGGCAGAAGTCGGGACTGCTGCCACCAGGTCGTTGATATACTCCAGGCTGGTGATCTCTGGCGGCAGATCCTTTTCCTTTAGCTTATTTTGCAGCGTAATAAAGTCCACCGGCTTATTCTGGTTAAACAGCTCGATCATGGAATCAAATAAGACCGCATACTGGTTATGGTAAAAATCCTCCGCCATTAAAGTCTCCGAAGCGGCAATAATCGCCGCACGGTCCATCATCATGGCTCCGATTACCGATTGCTCCGCTTCGATACTGTTCGGCATGGTTCTTTTGATCAGCGCTTCTTCCATATGCCTCAGCCTTCAACTACATGTACTCTTAATGTTGCGGTTACCTGCGGATGCAGTTTGACAGGCACGTCATAAAAACCAAGCGCCTTAATCGGATCTGTCAGCTGCATTTTCTTTTTATCCAGTTCCAGATCCAGCTGTTTTTTTACGGCTTCGGATATTTCCTTCGTAGAGACCGAACCAAATGTCCGCCCGCCTTCCCCGGCTTTGATCTTGACCTCCACCTGCCTGGCCTTAAGGTCTTCCGCCAGCTGCTTTGCCGCGGCCAGATTTTCCGCCGCATCCTTCTCGGCACGCTGGTTGCGTAATTTCAAGTCATTCAACGTCCGGCTGTTCGCTTCCACACCAAGTTTTTTACGGATCAGCATATTGCGGCCATAGGCGTCACTGACTTCCACAATCTCATTTTTCTTGCCGACCGACTTTACATCCTCTAACAAAATTACTTTCATTTTTCTATCTCTCCTTTTTCTATCATTTCATCCAAAATCGTCCGGATTCTCTGCTTTGCCTCTTCAATGCTGCAATCCGACAGCTGCGCGCCCGCGATATTTGCATGTCCGCCGCCGCCCAGACGTTCCATAATCGACTGCACATTGATCTCATCAATCGACCTGGAACTGATAAAAATCCGGTTCTGGTACT
This sequence comes from uncultured Eubacterium sp., assembly GCA_947564835.1. Classification (GTDB taxonomy): domain Bacteria; phylum Bacillota; class Clostridia; order Lachnospirales; family Lachnospiraceae; genus Eubacterium_J. The sequence goes on from CANOET010000159.1 coordinate 3,125, forward strand.
CTGTCATTACAAAAGAAGCCTTAATTCCGATAATATTCAGCAATTCATTTGCCGACTGCGCACTGACGACAGTCGGGCTTTCCACAATTTCAGCCGGGCAGACAGAAATCGCAAATGCCCCATGATACACTTCGGCATGGCGCATCACCTCGGCCCTGGCCTTATAATCCGCCATATCATTACGCAGCATCTTACGCACCCTGGTCACTTCCGCACCGCAGCGCCTTAGATAAGCCGCCGCCTCAAACGTGCGGACACCCGTTTTTTGCATAAAATTATTCGTATCAATTAAAATACCTGCATAAATCGCATCCGCCTCACAGGCCGTCAGCTTGATATTTTCCGTAAAATACTGCAGCACCTCTGCAATCATCTCGCACGTAGAAGAAGCATACGGTTCGATATAAGACAAAATCGGGTTCTCGACGACTTCGCTACCCTGTCTATGATGGTCGAATACGACAATCGACTTTGTCTTTTTCAAAATCTCCGGACAATCTGTATAATTCGGCCGGTTTGTATCCACAACCATCACAAGCGTATTACTGTTCGTCAGTTCGATCGCTTCCTCACTGTTAATAAACAAATCCGGCTCATACCCGTTGTGTTCATTAAAGCACTCTTTTAACGGCCGAAGAGACGTCGTAACCTCATTCAGCACGATCTGCACCTTCTTATCCAGCACACGCCCCGCACAATAAACACCGACTGCCGCCCCAAACGAATCCACATCCGCGATATGATGCCCCATAACAATCACATGCGTGCGGCTTTCAATAATCTCGCGCAATGCATGCGCTTTTACACGGGCCTTTACACGGGTCATCTTATCCACCTGCTTAGAGCTGCCGCCAAAATAAGTAATCCGTTCTCCCTCTTTGACCACAACCTGATCGCCGCCGCGCCCTAACGCCATCCCAATCGCCATGCGGGCATATTCATAATTCTGGTTATAAGTATCTGCCGTACTCCCGATCCCGATGCTCAGCGTCACAGCCATTTCATTCCCGACCTTAACCGTCTTGACTTCATCCAGAAGGCTGAACTTATCCTCTTCCATTTTAGACAGGTAAATATAACGGAACACGACAAAATACTTGTCCTTTTCCATCTTACGCACCAGCCCGTCCATCCCGGAAAAATACTTATTCACCTTCCGGTCAATCAACGCCACCAGCAGGGACTGCTTCACATCCTCGATACTGTTGAGCGCCTCCTCATAATTATCAATATAGACCAGCGCCGCCACCAGCTTCTGGTCGTCATTCTCCCGGATATACCTGTTTAACTGCGTCTCATCATACAGATAAAGGGCAGTCATATACTCATCGCTGCCGTCCAAAGACACCATATCATTTTCCGGCGTAATACTGGAAAATTCGATCCGTTTCAGCTGTGCCCGGAAATCATGCCCGTCCCAGCTGATATGAAGCTGTGATTCCGTCTTGTTTTTCTGGATAATCTCCCTCGTAATATGAGAAAAAACAGACGTAACAGACCTGTGGTAATCCTTACCCTTTCCCGTCAGCTCTGTAAACTTCTCATTTACCCAGAGGATCTTCCCGTTATAGTCGATCAGCGCATAAGCCACATCAAATTCATTGAGCAGCTTTTTCTGTACAGTCCCGTATTGCGTTGCAAAATTAATCAGCTCATTCATAAAATAAGGCTTGCTTCTATGAAAGCTTGCGGTCACTGCAAGAAAATAGACCACCGTAAATGCAGTCGCCATCAGCCCGGATTCCAGCTGGTACAGATACATCGGGATGTTCATCAATACCAGAAGGATTGTGAGCAGCATGGGTCCGTACATGTAGTTGCGCAGACGGCCTTTGAATTTTATACTTTTTTTCATTCTGCAGACTTTACCTTTCCACAAAGATACTTCTTATTATACCATGTTAGAGGGTTAATGGAAAGGGGTTTGATGATGTAATTTGAGAAAGTATTGGAGGATGCTGGGGTGGTGGCCAGGGGGATATGGCTATCCGGACGACTCTGCGGGTGGTGGCCAGGGGATCCGCCCAAGGTGTGTCTTCCGGCGCGTCCCCTGGCCACAGCCCGCAGAGTCGTCCGGTGAGCCACAGCCCCTGGCCAACCAAGATCTATCGGGAAGCCATCCATCCCCCAATCCAGGTATGAATTATCTGATCTCCGTCACCGTCTGCAGCCCACTTTCTTCCGCTGCATACGTTATCTGTATCGTATCTCCTGCCTGATACCGTATAATCCCAATAAGTTTCTCATCGGATAAATCCACATCAAACATCAGGTCTGTATTTTCCAGGGCCACATAATAATGGGTATTTCCTTCTACAACAACCGGTGCAATTGCCGCTATTTTGCCGGATACCGTCTCATAAATATTATTACTGTCCTTAACTTCCGAAATTCCATTTGTCGTAAGCAATGTAACATACGCTTTTTCACATTCTTTGACTGTATCCCCGATTGCTACCCACTGGTATTTCTGCACATTGACCATTGCGTATTTTTTGACCAGTCCGGCGCCGTCTTTGAGTGCCATAAAGTAGGTCGGCTGGTCGGAGATGTTCAGAAGGAGCGGGAACGTGGCGCGGTAGCCCAGGTTCTGCACCTGGCCTTCGGCGGAGGACATGGCGGAGTCTTCGATGGCGCCTTCGATTTTGTAATATTTTGTCTCCATGGTGCGCTGGTTCATCAGGACGAAGCCGACGTTGGACTGGTCGCCGCTGACGGAGGTAACGCCTGTGTAAACCCATACGTCGTCATCCAGTGCGATGTAGTTGTAGCCGTTCGTGGCTTTCAGGCAGTCTTTCTGTCCCAGGATGCTGTTAAAGAATCCATGCTTGTAAATGCCGTAGTAGTTATATAATTCGGTTAACAGCTCTGCTGAATATACTTTGTCAATCCAGGTCGGTACTTGATCTACCGGATAATCGGTGCATTCGCCTGTAACTGCATTGCATAATACAACGCTGCCGACTGTCTGGCCGCCGAATAGCCCGATGTTAAATTTTTTGACCGGGCAAACCCAGTATGGCGTGCCTTCATCGTCGATTTCGAAGAATATCTGGTCGTCGAAAATGTAGGTCGGATAGTGGAACCGCAGGTGGCGGTAAATATTGCGGTTGAAATATTCTGCTTTGGAATATTTGATCGTTTTGTCCAGTTTTACACATTCTGTGTTCTGCGTTGCCATATCGATGCGGATATAGGCGGGGATTCCGGCTTTCTGGTTGGTCAGCCATTTGATCTCGTTTGCGTATACGAGCGGTGTGACACGTACCGGAGTGTCTTTGTAATTGATCTGTGTGTAGTCGGAACCGACTTCAAACTGGGATACCATGTCCACCATGCTGCCCATTTTGCGGTTGCCGAGCAGCTCTGCAGAGTCTTTGTCCAGAAGAGGGATCGTATTATAATTGGTCTGCTGGATATCTTCCGTAAAGTCGCTTTCTTTTACATCCAGCAGCTTCTGGTACTTATCTGCGTTAATGATCGGAGATGATAACAGGTTGCCTGCCGCAAAAACTAAAAGTACCAGTATAAACAGGCCGGCTCCGAGTTTGACGCCTTTCATTTCCTTTAACATCTTTTCTTTGGTCTGAATGGGCACGATATTATCGTTGGAACGCTTCCGCAGCTGGGTAACTGCATGAATGATTGTTAGAAAAGCAATCAAAAGCCCCAGAGCCATCCAAAATCCTGCCGCATGGATATTGACCGGAGGCAGTGCCACATAGTAATAAATACCGGCGATGAATAGCAGCAGCGCCAGCCATATAATTTTTTTTGTTATTTTTTTCATAAATTTCCTCTTTTCATCAATTGGATCTGATTCATAAACGCTTCTTCAATCCTTGCGTGCATACCGTCCACACGGTCCAGATTTTCTCTCGGGATAAAGCCGCCTGCCATTTCCTGATGCCCGCCTCCGCTTCCGTAATTTTTCAGCACGGCAGCCACCATCTTTCCGGCATCGACCTCCTTGCGTTCACTGCGCACCGAGAACTTGATCCCGTCTTTGCGGACAGCGTAAACAACAGATATATCGACTACATTCAGCGAAAGGATAAAATCCGAAATAATCGCAATCAGCGCATCCGGGCAGTCCAGCGGAATCCATGCAAATCCCACGCCTTCGTTGATCCAGATATTGTCAATCGCCGCGCCGTATGCTTTCAGATCGTCCAGCTCCAGAACATCATGATACATCATCTTTAGTTTATCCACATCCGCCCGTTTATACACATAGGCAAACATATCCAGGTCAAGCTCTGTGACACCGCGGATAAAATCAGCCGTATCTACTTTTATGCCGTAAGCAAGCGCTGCAGCGACTGTCTGGTTCATCGGGGTACCAGTCTTGTAAAAATACTGGGCAATCAGCGAGGAACACGCCCCCGCTTTGCGGATATCCCCATATTGATAGGAACACTCTATAAATGTAGGGTGGTGATCAATACACGCAACTTCTTCTCCGGCCAGATCGGTCAGATTTGCATTATATTTTTGTGAATCTACAGCAACAATATAATCCTCTTTCGTCATATCTTTGATCTGATCTGCAGGCAGGACATCGATCTGAAAGACTTCAAACATCTTTTTCGTACTCAGCTTATCGACCGTACCGTCATAACAGATCCGGGCATCCACTCCATGCTGCCTTAAAAAATACTGCAGCCCAAACGCGCTCGCAACTGCATCCGGGTCCGGATAGTTGTGTGTCTGGATATAATTTTTATGCCCCCTTAAAATCTCCACTAATCGTAACGGATCCATATTCTTTTATTTCCTTTTCTAAACAAAAACCACCACACGGCTGTCCATGTGGTGGTCTCTTTCCTTAATCCTGCACGTACGGCATCAATGCCACATGGCGCGCTCTCTTAATTGCTGCTGTAAGAGCTCTCTGATGCTTTGCACAGTTTCCTGTGATCCTTCTCGGTAAAATCTTTCCTCTTTCAGAAATATATCTCTTTAATTTATTAACATCTTTATAATCGATCACGTTGTCTTTGCCGCAGAATACACATACTTTTTTCCTTCTGTGCATTGTCCTTCTGCGCGGGTTGTCGCCTCTCTCATTTCTATTGAAAGCCATGACTATTACCTCCTGCTAAATCCAGCTGTCTGGCTGGCCTGTTAATTAAATGGTAGCTCTTCGTCTATTCCGTCAGGAATATTCATAAAACCGTCGCCTGCTGCGCTCGGTGACGGCCTGTCTGCCGGTGCAAATCCACCGCCGCCGTAATTATGGTCCGGTGCCGGATTTGCATTTTTGCTCTCAGCAAACTCCTGGTCATCTATAATTACATCTGTCGTATATACCTTCTGTCCATCCCGGTTCGTATAGCTCCCGGTCTGAATCCGTCCGGTAACTGCGATCTTCAATCCTTTGCGCAAATACTTTTCCGCAAACTCCGCAGAACGTCCAAACGCCACACAGCTGATAAAATCAGCCGTCTGCTGATCCCCGCCGTTATTTCTCGAAAAACGCCTGTCCACTGCTAATGTATATCTGGCAACTGCCGTTGACTGTTCTCCCTGGGAATAACGGATCTCAGGATCCCTTGTCAATCGTCCCATAAGTATTACTTTATTCATACTACGATCTCCTTTATCGTCTATGCCTCGTCTTTCCTAACGCATAAGAACCGAAGAACGTTGTCCATAATACGGACTTTCTGTTCAATCTGAGCCGGTGCAGCTGCTGAGCCGTCGAACTGGATGAAATAGAAAAAACCGTCGTTCATCTTCTGAATTTCATAAGCCAGTCTCTTTTTACCCCATTCTTCTACCTCGGTAATCACACCTCCGGCACGGGTAATATACTCTTTTGCCTTCTCAACTACTGCTGCTCTCGCATCATCTTCGATTTTAGCATTCACAACGAGCGCTAATTCATACTTGTTCATGCGAATTGTACCTCCTTTTGGTCTCTGGCCTTTTCCTTCTGGAAAAAGCAAGGAATTTATCATATCACGAGTATAGATGATACCATGATTATTCTGGATTTGCAAGCGGTTTTTTGATTTTTCTTACATTTTTTTCTGCCTGTTTGCGGGAAATCATAATTTGATGGCCGCATCCGGTGCATTTCAGACGGAAATCAGCGCCGGTGCGCAGTACTTCCCATTCGAAGCTGCCGCAGGGGTGCTTTTTCTTTAACTTAAGAATATCACCTGGAGCAATGTCCATGATAGGGGGCTCTCCTCTCTTTCTAGTTTGTGGATTGAGTATAGAAGCCAGGGGGTGGCTAAACGGACGACTCTGCGGGCTGTGGCCCAGGGTCTGGTTTTTAGCAAGCTTTACAACACCGCAGAGTCTGGTTTTTGGCAAGCTTTACAACACCGCAGAGCCTGGTTATTGGCAAGCTTTACAACATCGCAGAGTCTGGTTTTTGGCAAGCTTTACAGCACCTGAAAGTCTGGTTTTTGGCAGGCTTTACAATGCCAGAGAGTCTGGTTTTTGGCAGGCTTATAACTCCTAAGAGTCTGGTTTTTGGCAGGCTTACAACGCCTGAATTTGTATTTCATGTAAAGCCTGTGAAAACCAGCCGGATGAGGGGGAAAGGGCCTGGCTTCCGGCGA
>CANOET010000160.1 GCA_947564835.1 uncultured Eubacterium sp.
GAGGGGGAAAGGGCCTGGCTTCCGGCGACGTTGGAGGAATGTTTAGAAGCCGGAATCCAGGCCCTTTCCCCCTCATCCGGCATCCGCATAGCCAATCAAAAACGCAACACAATCTCAATTCTGTCGCCTAAAATAAAATTTTGCCATTACTCCATCCCCACCCCATTCCCAGCATCCGGAAAACTACCAAGTAAACACCTTGACAAACATACTATTGGTATGTTAATATAACACATACCGATAGTATGTTTAGGAGGTAAAAACAGTGGCAAGAAACGCCCACCCGGAAGAAACCGTTAACTTAATATTGACAGTTGCATACCGTTTATTTATGGAAAAAGGATACGAGCACACATCTATTCAAGATATTATCAACCATTTAGGCGGACTTAGCAAAGGTGCGATCTATCATCATTTTAAGTCAAAGGAGGATATTTTAATTGCTGTGGCAGAAGCAATGGCATCTGAATCGAATCAAATGCTTGAACGGATTCGTGATAGGACGGATTTAAATGGCAAAGAAAAGCTGAAAACCATTTTTAAAGAATCCATCAACCGCTCTGTGCAGAATGATATTTTTACGGTTGCGCCGGATTTTCATCGTAATCCCAAACTTCTTTTCAGCCTTTTGCACGATACGGTAGACAATGCAGCGCCGGATTATCTTTTGCCGATCTTAAAACAGGGGATTTCGGATGGTTCTGTGGAAACGGATTATCCGGAGCAATTGGCGGAACTGATTTTGCTGGCAGCAAATATATGGCTGAACCCGATGGTTTTTGACAATTCTGCAGAAGAATCTTATTGTAAGTTTATGGTATTCCGTCAGATGCTGCAGGGATTTGGCCTTGATATCGTGGATGACGAAATATTGGAACGTGTGATAGAACTGACGTCTGTTTATCAAAAGAGAAAAGGATGAAAACAAACAATCTGCCCTGAAATGCGGGCAGATCTCTTTGATCCTGATACATACCAGGATGCGGTATGTATCATATATAAATGAGGAATGTTTGTATTCTGGTAAAAATGAAAAAGGGAGGTTTTGAACATGAATCAAAAACTGTTTTCGAAGGATTTTACATTAGTGATCATCGGTCAGATTATTTCATTGTTTGGGAATGCTGCCATCCGGTTTGCGCTGCCGTTATATTTATTAAATCTGACCGGCTCATCTGCGCTGTATGGGACGGTTACGGCGTGTGCGTTTATTCCGTCCATTTTGCTGTCGCCGGTTGGAGGGATGGTTGCGGACAGAGTGAATAAAAGAAATATTATGGTAATACTGGATTTCTTTACGGCGGCTGTGATTTTTACGTTTATGCTTCTGATGCATCGGGGAAATCTGATTCTTATTTTGACAGTTACTTTAATGATTTTGTTCGGGATTGCAGGAGCGTATCAGCCGGCTGTGCAGGCAAGCATTCCTGCGCTGGTTCGGCAGGATCAGTTTATGGCGGCAAATTCGGTCATTAATACGGTTAGCTCGTTTTCTTCCCTGACGGGGCCTGTGCTGGGAGGTATATTGTACAGCGCTTATGGATTGGAGCCTGTACTGTGGGTTTGCACGGCATGTTTTCTGATGTCGGCGGTTATGGAAATTTTTATTCAGATACCGTTTCAGAAACAGGTTTCGGAGGGTAGTATCTTTCAAACGGTGAAAATGGATTTCACAGAAAGTATCCGGTTTATCCGATGGGAGAAACCGGTGATCGGAAAAGCGCTTCTTGTCGTCTGCGGAATTAATTTATTCCTGGCAGCTATGATTACGGTTGCGGTGCCTTATCTGGTAACGGAAGTTTTAACGTTGGAAGCTGCACAGGCAAACAGGCTTTATGGATTTGCAGAGGGGGCGTTGGCGGCAGGCGGATTGGCAGGCGGTATCGGTGCAGGCGTTTTTGCGGACAGGCTGGTGGTTCGTAAGGCAGGCAATCTGGTTATTTTATGTGCCGTCAGTGTATTTCCGATGGGGGTTTCGCTGATCCTGTTTTCGTCCGGCATGGTCAATTATATTGTGATTACGGTATGTTGTTTTGCTGTTATGGTATTTTCAACGGTCTTTACGGTGCAGATGATGTCTTTGGTTCAGACAGAGACCCCGCAAAATCTGATTGGAAAGGTGATCGCTGTTATTTTTACAGTTTCTATGAGTATGCAGCCGTTAGGCAATGCGGTATATGGTATTTTGTTTGAGGCTTGCAGAGGGTTTGAATACGCAGTTGTTTTATTTGCGGGTGCGGTGTCATTGATGATTGCAGTTCGGACGAGGAAAATCTTCCGGTAATGTAACCTGGCAGTAACCGCGTCCGTCCTGCATCATATAATAACAGCAAGAGTAAAAGGACATTGTGTGCTTATGAAAAGTATCTATCATACGCAGGCAGATATGCCGGATACCGGCAGGCTGCAGGTAAGTGTAGAATCCAGGGTCAACAGAGACCCTATCCCCGATGCCAGGATCGCTGTTTCCTACACCGGGGAACCGGACAGTGTATTTGAAGAACTTAGTACAAATGAGTCTGGCCGGACAGAACAGATTGATCTGGAGGCCCCTGCGCTGGAATACAGCATGGAGCCGTCCGAAACCCAGCCGTATGCTCAGTACACGGTGCAGATCACAGCGGAGGGATATCAGCCGGTAACAGTTAACGGCGTGCAGGTGCTGTCTGACCAGACGGCCGTGCAGGACATCCGTTTGCAGCCGATTGGCGCGGCAGCGACATGGCCGGATGATATTGTTATACCGGCAAATGCATTGTTTGGGAATTTTCCTCCGAAAATAGAAGAAGCAGAGATCAAGCCTGTCCGCCAGACGGGGGAAATCGTGCTCAGCAGGGTTGTGGTGCCGGAATATGTCATTGTCCATGATGGAGTGCCGACAGATAATACAGCGACGGATTATTATATTCGGTATAGAGATTATATTAAAAATGTCGCTTCCAGTGAAATCTATGCGACGTGGCCGGATGCAACGATACGGGCGAATATACTGGCGATTTTGTCTTTTACAATGAACCGTGTCTATACGGAATGGTATAGGAATAAAGGTTATAATTTTACGATTACTTCTTCTACGGCATTTGATCAGAAGTGGTCTTATGGACGGAATATCTTTTCTAATATTTCGCTGATTGTGGATGAGATGTTTCAGAATTTCCTTTCCAGGCCGAATGTACGCCAGCCGATTCTGACGCAGTACTGCGACGGACAGCGCGTATCCTGTCCGAACTGGATGACGCAGTGGGGGTCCAAATACCTCGGTGATGGTTCTGTGATCATAGGACTAAAAGGCTATCAAAAAGTGTACTTTTTGATAGCCTTTTTTACTACTACAATTTACCATAAAACAGCCATAAAAGCAACCTTTTTCTTTGATTTTCATTGTTTTTTACATAATATTTGTCAAAATTGCAGGAAAAAGCCGGACAAATAGACTATGCGGGTACAGCTGTGAGTTATTGCCAAAAAGTACACTTTTTGACAGCAGCTGGAACGAAGCGAGGGCCGGCGGATGTTTTAACATCAGCGAAAAAGGAGGCAGCTGTGCTATGTCTATTGTATCGTTTTCTTATTTTGCATTTGTAGCAATGGTATATGTGTGCTACTGGCTTTGTGTACCCAGGCTGCGGTGGGTTGTTTTGTTTTTTGCAAGCATGTATTTTATGCTGTGCGGTGCGCAGGGAAATGCGGCTTTGTGCTGTATATTTGTGGCGGAGACGCTTCTGACGTGGCTGGCGGCGCTGGCGCTGCAAAGGCTGGAGCAGGAACGCAGGAAGGCATGGCTGTCAGGAAGTGTGATTGCGGGCCTTGTTGCGGTGCTTGTTTTTTATAAAGATCTGGCTTTTTTTGTAAATAATGCAAATGTGGTCAGCCATCTGGCCGGGGCGGGGGTTTTTCTCAGGATGCCGGAGCGGGCGGCGCCGTTTGGCATTAGTTATTATACGCTGATTTTGATCGGGTATTTGCTGGATGTGCGCTGGGGGATTGTGCCGGAGCCGCAGAAAAATCCATGTAAGCTGCTGGTGTTTGCGGGATATTTTCCGCATCTGACGTCCGGGCCGTTTACCCGTTATGGGGAAGTGCAGCAGGCTCTTTTTGGCGGGACGGCATGGAGCCTGCGCCAGACGCAGTTTGGCCTGCAGCGGCTGCTTTGGGGGCTGTTTAAAAAACTGGTGGTCGCGGAACGCCTGGCGGTTATGGTAAGAACGATTTATGATCAGAAGCCCCAGCCGCTGGAAGAGGATCTGTATGTCGGGCTTGTCGTGGTTATGGGCGCGTTTTTGTATGTGGGGCAGGTGTATATGGACTTTAGCGGGTGTATGGATATTGTGCTTGGTACATCGCAGATGTTCGGCATACCGCTGGCGGAAAATTTCTGCCGTCCGTTTACATCGACGAGTGTTTCCGAAATCTGGCGCAGATGGCATATGACGCTTGGGTTCTGGCTGAAAGATTATTTGCTGTATCCGGTGTTAAAATCAGAATTGTTTGGCCGTGTCCGGACATTTTGCAAAAAGCGCTGGGGCAAACAGGCGGCAAAATCAGCGCCGACGTATCTGGGGTTATTTCTGACCTGGTTTTGTGTCGGGTTCTGGCATGGCGGGACGTGGAAATATATTTTTGGTTCGGGGCTTTATTTTTTTGCTGTGATTGCGGGCGGAATGCTTTTGGAGCCGCTGTTTCAAAAGCTGATGAGGCTGTTAAAGATTAATACGCAGGCGTGGTCGTGGATGCTTTTTCAGCGGATCCGGTCGTTCTGCCTGTTTGCCGTGGGTGTTTCCATTGGTAGGAGGAAGAGCCTGACAGAGGGCCTGCGGGCCTGGAAAACGGTCTTTACGGAGTGGAATCCATGGGTGCTGTTTGACGATACGATTTTCCGTCTGGGGCTGGACCGCAAGGATTTTGACTTGTGTATGGCCGGCATCGGAATCGTTGTTATGGTATCGCTTTTGCAGGACAGATACGGCAGTGTCCGGGAACTGGTGGCAAAACAGAACCTGGTGTTCCGCTGGATGATTTATTTGGGGCTGTTTTTTTTCTGTGCTGATTTTCGGATGCTACGGCCCTGGATATGATGCGGCTGATTTTATTTACGGAGGATTTTAGGCATGGGCAAAAAGTGCGTTGATTTGGTAAAAATAGCGGTGTTTTTATTGATTATGGTATTTTTTGTGTATCTGCTGGACCGGATTTTGGCAAATGGGACGGATAATCATAAATATTTGTTCCGGGATTTTTACCGTGCGCCTGCAAATGAAGTGGATGTGGTCTATATGGGGCCTAGCTTATCCGCCAGCAGGTGCCAGGCGCTGCAGTGCCTGAAATCGGAGACAGGCCGGAAGCCTTTATTCATGCCATTGACCGGATGGGATATTTTGAAGTGATGCAGCTGTCCGGGGACGATGCAGCCAGAAACAGCATGTACCGCCAAAACGCCGCCCGTTCCCGCGCGGAGCTATCGTTTGCCGATTACGGTGAATATCTAAAGTCCCTTGCCATGCAGGCAGAGATCCAAAGCTTTTCACCGATGTATTACGCACGCATTGCCCAGCTGACCAATAAATCCAACCAATTTAACCTAACGACCAGGCGGCTGACGCAGGAGGAAATCAAGGCGATAGCGCAGGATCCGGCGTACATCACACTGTACGGGAAGCTGGCTGACAAATTCGGCGATAACGGCGTCGTATCCGTGGTGATCGGCAAAATCCGGGGCTAATGCCTGGATCTTGTATTATGGCTGATGAGTTGCCGCGTCCTGAAACGGGACATGGAATATGCGATGATGGACACGCTTGCTGCGGCCTGTAAAAAGCGCGGCATAGATACCATCTGCGGCTATTACTACCCGACGGCGAAAAACGGGATGGTAAGGGATTTTTACGAAAAACAGGGATTTACAAAGGTGTCTGAAGATGAAGCAGGCAATACTATCTGGAAATTAGAGACAGCAGACGGATACAGCCGGAAAAACCATGTGATTCAGGTAAACGGCGTTTCCGATCAATGACAGCGGAAGGTATATGGGGCCGCAGAAGGAATGACAGCGGCAGGCAATGGAAGCCACGGGCCGCGAAAATATGGAATTGCCAGGGAATCCGATGCCGGCAGTTTGTATCAAGAAAAAGACAGGAGGATATTTGTAATGACAAGAGAGCAGATTTTTGAAGCATTAAACGAGGTATTCCGGGATGTATTCGACGATGACGCGATTACCGTAACAGACGCTACGACAGCGGCGGATATTGAGGACTGGGACAGCCTGGAGCATATTAATCTGATTGTGGCTGTAGAGAAAAAATTTGGCATGAAATTCAGTATGGGCGAAGTGACAGGCATGAAAAATGTCGGTGAAATGGCAGATCTGATTACCGCCAGAAGTTAAGGGGGAATTTATGGAAAAAATGAAATTCCATCATATCGGAATTGCGGCTGCAGACTTGCAGGAAATGCTGCAGCATCTAAACGGGCTTCTGGAAATCGCAGAAGTATCAGAGCCTGTCTATGACCAAAACCAGGATGGGACGCTTTATATGATAACACTAAAAGATGGGACCAAACTGGAACTGGTATCGGGGGAGGTTGTAAAAGGTATATTGAAAAAAAGGAGGTTTCTATACCATATCTGTTTCAGCGTCAGGGATCTTTCGAAAAAAGTGCAGAGCCTGACTGGGGAGGGGTACGTGCAGGTTACGGAACCAAAGGAAGCTGCTTTGTTTCAAAACCGGAAGGTTTGTTTTTTGTCTGGGGAACTGGGCATGATTGAACTGTTGGAAGCAAAAGAAGGATAAGTGCGTCGCTTTTGGGCAGCAGCCTAAGCATAAAATACAACCATTCAGACAGAGTGTTGCATTAGATGGCTTCGCGGACGTATCCGGGCCAGCGGAAAGGAACTGCGGCCCGGCGGCATAGGACTGGGCGGACTGGGGCAACGCTGCGGTGAACTAATCGCTAACTGCGACTAAGACAGTCGGGGTGAGGCCCTCCTGTCTAAGTCTCCGTAAGCGCTGGATTTCACCTCCGCTAAAAGCGCCCCTCAAATGTCCTTCCAGTCCTATGCCGCCGGGCCGCAGTTCCTTTCCGCTGACCCGGATACTGTTTTTCGGATAGCGTTACATGAACTGACATCAGGTATTAACAAGCCTTTGTAACATGACTTGGCATCAGGTATTAACAACCCTTTTGCATAAACTGATATTTTGACATTGTAGAGCTTGCCAAAACCAGGCTCTGCGGGCTGTGGACGGGGACTTGCCGGGGAGACACACCCTGGAAGGACATTCAAGGGGCGCTTTTAGCGGAGGTGAAATCCAGCGCTTACGGAGACTTAGACAGGAGGCCCACACGCCGACTGTCTTAGTCGTAGTTAGCGATTAGTTCACCGCAGCGTTGCCCCAGTCCGCCCAGGGTGTGTCTCCCCGGCAAGTCCCCGTCCACAGCCCGCAGAGTCGTCCGTGCAGCCACATAATGAAATGCAACTCATTGTCTGAATTGTTGCATTTTATAATTCATCCTTCCAGCTATAGATAATCTCCACACGCTTTCCGCGATATACCAGAATACGCTCTATAAAAGTTACCACAGCCGCACGATCAGGAGCTGGAAGATTTCCGCCTTCTTTTATCTTTTGCATCCATCCGTTTGCATGATTCGCGGCATCCATCTGTTCCAGTTTCATCTGTATTTCCTCCACCCGGTCTTGTGCCTGCTTACGGAATGCCGTATACTTCTTTTTCATCTGCCCGTATTCTTCCGCATCAATCACCCCATCCTGCAGGCTTTCATACAACGAGTCCAAAAGCCTTTGATATCTTTCCGCTTCTGTTATCTTTTTTTGCGCCCTATCCTGCAGCTTCCGGTTCCCTGCCGTTTGTGAAGCGGCAGTTTCAGCCAGCCGCTGCAGCCGCCGTATACCAATGATTGTCAGGATCTGGTTTTGCAGGTCTGAAAATATCAGTTTTTGTAATACAGTATCCCGGATACTGTGTGACGAGCAGGTTTTCTTATTTTTGTGAGCAGCACATACGTAATAAATATATTTTTTTCCGCCAGACGGAACGGTTTTGCGGATCATGGCTGCACCGCATTCCCCGCAGTACACTATGCCGGAAAGAGGTTCTGCGGCCCTGGCTCCAGGGCTTGTGCGTGTGTCCATGGCAAGGATTTTTTGAACCGAAGCAAAGTCTTTGGAATCAATGATGGGTTCATGTGCATTTTTTGCTACCGCCCATTCTTCACGCGGCTTGCAGATGCGTGTTTTTACCTTATAACTTGGCGTAGTATATTTTCCTTGTTCCAGTATACCCGTATAAACCGGATTTTTTAAGATCCGCAAAACAGTGGAAGCGTTCCAGGCGGAATGATCCTTTTTGCGGAATGGTGTCGAAAAACGAATGCCCTGTGATGTTTTATAATCCATTGGCGGCAGGATTCCGTCTGTGTTCAGACGTGCGGCGATAGCGGTATTGCTGATGCCTTCCAGTTTCCAACGGAAAATATCGCGTACAACGTCCGCTGCAAAAGGATCTGCTGCCAGATGATTTTTCTGCTGTGGATCTTTTTGATAGCCGTAAACAGCAAACGCTCCTGTAAATTCGCCGCGCCTGCGTTTGACTGCAAGCTGGCTGCGGATTTTAATGGAACTGTCCCTGCAGTATGCTTCGTTGATCAAATTTTTAAAAGGGATGATCAGCCTGTCGAAGGATGGGTTGCTGTTTTCACTGTCGTAATTGTCCTGTATAGCGATAAAGCGGATGCCCAGCAAAGGAAATATTTTTTCCAGGTACTCTCCGGCATCCAGATAATTTCTGCCGAACCGGGAGAGGTCTTTGACGACGATGCAGTCAATCGTTCCTGCCCTGATTTCCGCCATCAGCTCCAAAAATGCAGGACGGTCAAAGCCGGAACCGGAATATCCGTCGTCTGCTTTGATCCCGCAGTCCAAAAGGTCTGGATGAAGGCGGAAATATTCTCGGATCAGTGCTTTTTGTCCGACGATACTGCTGCTTTCATCCAGGCTGCCGTCTTCACGTGACAGGCGGACATAGCCGCAGGCACGCCAGATTCTGGTATTGGCGTTGTCATGAGTCTGTTCCATAGGGTGGCTCCTTGTAACGAAAATAACAAAGCAGCCGTTCTTCTAATGTTAGATCTGTATTTGCAAAGCTGGTTTTTACAATATATTTGCCGCTCCGGTAACAGTAAGGATTGCCAATCTGGCGGATGTAGTCCTGGATGCGTTCTTTTTTTGGCAGTTCTGTATGGATTGTAACATCCTGGATGTCTTTTAGGGAATCCGGGTCTGCTGTTTTCAAATCTATGGACTGTAGTTGAATTTTGTCTGTTTCAGAAAGAATTGATGCAGGCATATTTGCAAAAAACTCCTTTTTTTCATGCTATGCAATTCTGGTTGTCCTGATTCCGTAAAAGACGGAATGATTTTAATAGCTTGATGGGCCTTCTGAATTGTTACACTCCTAACCTTGCCGAACCAGAAAAGAAACACTTTTGACATTGTGTTGCGTTTTTTGATTGGCTGTGCGGACACCGGATGAGGGGGAAAGGGCCTGGCTTCCGGCTCCTGTTCCAGAATGTTAAGAATCCCTAGGCATTCTGCATTTACACAATGGCACCGTCCG
>CANOET010000161.1 GCA_947564835.1 uncultured Eubacterium sp.
CTTGAAATTTGGAGGAAATGCAAAAAAACTTTTCCGGTTTATCCGGGTTAGGATGTACGAAATGATACTTCTCTTTAATAGCAATCTATGTTATAATTTGTGGCAAGAAGGGATGTGAAGATATGGGATTGGCAGAGTTTGAACGCAAAAAAGATGAAAAAATAAATGGTATTATTTATGATATGTCCCCATCGCCAAATTTTAAACACGGAATTATAAACAATAATATCAACAGAATCATAGGAAATAATTTAAAAAATAGTTTATGCCTTGTATTTATGGAAAATTTGGATTTTAAATATCAACCGGATATAAATGATGATTATTTGTGTCCGGATATCATGATTGTATGTGATAGAAAACAATTAAAGGGCGGATCTTATTATGGTGTTCCTAAATTTATTGTTGAAACATTGAGTCCTGCTACGGCAAAAAGAGATCGATCAGAGAAAAAAGATATTTATGAAAAATCAGGAGTAGAAGAATATTGGATTGTTTCTCCGCAGGGGTCAGTCGAAATTTATTACTTAGAAAACGGACGGTATGTTTTGCAGCAGAATTATATGTTACAAGCAGATAAAGAAGAAGAAGATTATAATGCAGAGCAAGAAATTACTTTAAAAGCATTTCCACATATAAGAATGACATTAGAGAATATATTCGAAGGCATAGAGTAATATGAAGCTGAAATCATTCAGCGCCATGGAAATCCAGGCCCTTTCCACCTCATTCAGCTGGTTTTCACAAGCTTACACGAAATTCAGGCGTTGTAAAACCTACCAATAACCAGACTCTCAGATGTTGTAAAGCCTGCCAATAACCAGACTCTGCGGGTTGTGGCCAGGGGACGCGCCGGGAGGTACACCTTGGAAGGACGTTCGAGGGGCGCGTCCCCTGGCCGCAGCCCGCAGAGTCGTCCGGTGAGTCGCATCCTCTGGCCAATCAAAGTGTTTCTTTTCTGTTTCATCCAGGTTAGGTATTTTTATCCAGATTCACTTTTTCCGCATTTTGAATGATTTTCTGAAACTCTTCTTTCAAATCCTGCTTTTGTCTCTGATCCGCAGCCTTATTTGATAAAGTATGATCCTTCGCTGACGCCAATGCATGTTCCTCACTCTTAACCTTCTCACAGGCATTTAGAAAATCTGCCTGGCACACCTGATCCGCTTCCCGCATCGCTGCATTGACACATGCAGAAATTACTGCCTTTCGGATTTCCCTGCCGCAAAAATCATACTTTTCCGCTAGCTCTCCGGTATTGACGTCCTCTGCCAGCGGGATACGCAAAGCATTGCCATTGGTCGGGCGGATATGTACTTCCCATATTTTTCTCCTGCATTCCAGGTCAGGCCTTGTAAATTCAACGCTGATCAATCGGGTAAGAAATGCCTGGTCATAATTAACAACCAAATTCGTGGCAAAAATTACAATCCCATGAAATTCTTCCAGGCAGATCAAGAGCTGGCTGCGCATCGAATTAATCGCCTGCTCCGATCCCTGTGTCACATTTGTCAGCCGCTTTGATAATAACGAATCGGCTTCATCAATAAATAAAACAGCATCTTCATTTTGGGCCGCAAGGAAAATCGCTTTTACCATCTTCGGCCCTTCTCCGTGAAACTTGCTCTCAATATCGGCATAGCTGACTTTCAGAATCTTTTTGTGCAGTTTTTCGGCGATCGCTTCTGCTGCCATCGTCTTTCCGGTGCCGGATTCTCCATAAAAACTCAATGCACTGGACGGATGAGGCTGTATCGCATACAGCCCCCATTCCCGGAACACTTTCTCTTCGTACTGCACAATATTCAGCGCTTCTTCTATTTTTTCCAGAACCATTTCTGGTAAAATGACTCTGTCAAACGTATAAGCTGGTTCCGACGGCACATACATTTTAGAACGTTTTTCATAGTCTAGTTCTGATGCTTCTTCCATTCCTGCCTCCCTGTCAGCCGCTGTCTTTTCCATATCTGCGGAGGATATCACTGCCTGTGCTTTCCATGCCGGCTTATAATTTGGATCTGACTTCGCCTGGATGCTATAAGATATTTCAGATTTCTGGTCATACTGCATGATTTTTAAAATTTCCTGTTTCAGCAGCTCCATCTTTTTTTGAATGTCAATATCTATTTCTGCATCCAATATCACATAGATATCAATATTCTTTGATATCTTTGCGCACTGCAGCTGCACAGATACGTGTTCCGCTGTTCCTGCCTGCCGGATAAAAATCTTTCCGGCTGCATCCTGCAGATTTCTTTTAAAAAGCTCCGGCTGCTGAATATCTGGTATTTTATTTTTAGAATAATACAAATAAACATTCATCTTTCTTAATCTTTAAATATCCCCTTTCCTTTTTGAGCAAATATTTCTTACTCAAAAACTACAATTCCTCCGTTTTCGTTCAGCAATGAATCCACCTTCTGGTCTACATCCTTTGCATGTGCAACATGAACGCTTTGTGCCAGTTCATCCTTGTCCATGTCATATTCTGCCAAAATAATATCGTCATCATCCAGATCATCCAGATTGATTGTCGGCGCTGACTTTACAAGATCCTTAACATGTGCTGCCAATATTTTAGAAGTCTTTCTCTTTCTGTAAGTTTTCAGCATAGACACCGTAAGCTTCACTGTTAAATATACGACTGCTCCTATAGCCAGGGCTGCCCCTATCAAAGTTAATATGGATAACAGCATTTTTATCTCACCTTCCTTTTATCTTCATTGTTTTCTTCTCTGCGTCTCCCATCCGTTCTTTCAGCTTACGGTCAATCCCGGATGCGATAACGACCAGCCCTAGATATGATTCCTGTCCGCCTTCTGCCAGAATCGGGTTCTCCATGGCATCTAAAAAAAGAACCCGGATCACATATTTGTATTCGGAAAATACCATATGGTCAAATTCCCGCGTCCTTGAGACGGCTAGTGTACATTTTTCAATTTCCGGATGCTGCCTGATATTCTTTTTACAAAAATGCATAAAATCATCATCTGTGTATAGATCAACCGTACGTATGGTTGATTCCTCCTGCGCCATAATATCAGCCGCTGCATCTGCCACTTGTCTTATTTTATTCAGTAATTCTCCCACGTTTCCACCTCCGGAATTGTTATGTGTAAATTGTCATTCCCTGCCAGATTTCATCCTGGTCATAATCCTCTGCTTCTATCTCGACTTCATGTTCTTCCCCGTCTTCATCTATCGCATCCAGCTTAAGCCGGCATGTATGAGGATCATTTATAATTTCTTTAATAAAAGCCTGCTCCATGCCTTTCTCTCTGAGTTCTTTTTTCGCAACATTCTTATCTAAGTAAGTGACACAGATCACAATTGCTGCCGCTCCAAGCAAAGCCCCAAATAACAGCCAGCCTAACATTGTTTCATTCCCCCTGTTCTTATGGCTCTACCACAAATGCTCCGCCGTTATTTTTTAACAATTCATCCAGCTTACTGCTTAAAACGGAAAAAGATATTTCCCTGTATGCTGCAACTTTATCCTGGCTTTCATCATACACTGCCTGGATCAGGACATTTTCCATTTCTTCAATTTGAATCCCTTTCCACTTGCCGAGATTTTCCTTTGTCGGATAAAAAACGAGCCCTTTATACCCGCTTCCCGGCAGCTTATCTTTGAACCAGCTTTTAATCTCACCAGAATTTAGCTCATCCACATAAATCTTCTCGCCTTGTAATTCATCCGCATCTTTTGATTTTCTGTACTTCGCAACTGCATAAAGGATTGCCGTTATACATGCCGCCCCTGCCATGCCTGCCAAAATTTCTTTTACCATTACTATTTCCTCCTGTTTTTTCTTAATAATTTATAAATTCATACAGCTTTACATACGGCAGAAATCCGCTTTGCCAGCCATAAAATTTATCTGATTCCCATACGGTCAGCCATGATCTCATTCCATATCTTCCCGCCTGATCAGCCCGTATCGAAGCGTTTTATTTGTAGCTTGATCCAGAATCGTTAATATCAGGTAATCCTGTATACGGTCTTTTTCTATTTTCAGCTCCCGCACAATTTCCGGCTGCGCGACAGGATCAATCAATACCATAATTTCTGTACGGCTGTCCACATTCTTTTTTTTCCATTCCAACAGTCCGGCTTGTGTAATCTTGCCAGAACTACCAAACGCTTCCTTAGCCTGCCTGGACACAAGACCGTCCTCCCCCAGCAAAGGCAAATCCAACAATTGCTTTACCGCCTGGGCGTATTCCACACATAACAGAATGACTTTCTTTTCCTGCATATCCATTTGTTCCCAATGGTCATTCACATCCAGAATACTGCGCATCTTCCTAATATATGCCGCAAGCTCCCTATCCATTTGAACAAGCTGATTGTTCATCGCTGCGGCTGTCTGTGCGATGACTCCCATAGCTGAAACCGCCAGTTTTACTTCGGCGCAGTACTGTTTGGCCTGCGCGAAGTTTATTCTGGCTGTATCCAGATTTTTATTAGCTTTAGCCTCCATAACTCCGCCGGCAGCTAACAGCATCGGCCCCGATATCAGGCCTCCCAATATCAAAGTACCTCCGGCCATGCCAAGCCCTCCGGCAGCTACTGCGCCCCCGCCAAACCATGCCAGTGTTGCATTTACACCGGCTGCGCCGGACAAGGACGAGATCGCAGTGCCTGTGCTTGCCAATGCAAATGCAGTAACCCCTTTATATGCCCCGATTCCCACCAAAGCCGCAGCCCCAAGACCGGACAGGCCTCCGTTTACCAAGTCATATGCTTCTTTTGATAACACCTGCAGTTCTTTCAAATCCTGGTCTGAAAATTCTACGTTCTTCCATTCTTCCAGATTTTTGCAGTCAGTCAGATCTATATTTTTTATTTTACTGAAGGTGTCTACAAAATTCCGTATCTCCCTGTAAGCTATTTTCAGCTTTGTCTCACCCAGTTTTTTGATACATTTTGTCGTTGCCTTTTTTGTACCTTCCAATTCTTCCCTGCAGATCTTTTCTAACTGTTCCGCATCTGACTGTATCCCTTCCGCTTCTGCATTTTTATACGCTGCAGAAACTCCTTTTACAATTCCCGGACCCCCGGTGGCCCCAATGGCAAGCAACCCTAACGCAATCGGTAACGGCATATTCTCCTCCCCTTCCTACAAATGCAATACAGCGTGTTCGTCACGCATAAACTGATCAAATTCCTGATAATCCTGAAACTGCATCTGATATCCGTAAGCCTGTCCCAGACGCTGAAAACCATTGCAAATGCCATCAAAATCATTGACAGCAACAGCTGCATCCACACGCGTAAAAAAATCACGGAATATGCACTGGTTTTTCCGCAGATTCTGCTCCTGATACCCGTCCAGCCATACCCGGCATTGATCCATCTTTTGGACAGCGCTGGCGCAAACTGCTTCCAGATATTTTCTGCGTTCCTGTACGAGTTTTTCTTCTTTGATTACACGGGAAATGTTATGGTATAATGCGCAACAGAGCGTGTAAGTCACCATCCCGCCTGCCACACCGCCTGCCACCGATCCAAAGGCCCGCATACCGCTGCCGCCGATTCCTGCCGCCAGTTCGCTGCCGGCAAGCCCGCCTAACCCGGAACCCAGCCCTGCAGCAAGTGAACAAATACTTTTTTCTCCCAATTCTGCAAATAATTCTTCCGGCGTGATCTCTCCTTTTGCAAACCTTATCAGCCCTTTGGACAGCTGCAGCATGGATGTTGCCACAACTGTTGGTGCGCAGGAGTTGCCGAGGCATCTGATAAACTGCGCTTTTGATGTATGCATAGATGCTTTGAGCACTGTACCTGCTGTGCCGACAAACATGGCAGAAGCTCCTGCACCCGCAGTTGTTTTCAGTGTATCTGCAACCGCGCATCCAAGATCTTTTTCGCCTGCTATGACCGCCATCATATTTTGCGCCATGGAAATGGTTCCTGAAAAAAAAGCTGCCGCTGTCATCGCCTGCAGCCCGGCCTCAATGCTGCTGCCCAGCACTTCTTTTGCCGTAAATTCATCCGGATGCAGTCTGGCATTTCTGGCTTCTTCCAAGGTAAGTTCAGACTTTTGGATCTTATTTACCGAATCCAGATATTGATCTGCCTTCGCCTCCAATTCTTCCGATTTCACAAGATTGCCCCGGCTTCTCAATACTTCTGCCTGCTGCCGCAGCTTCTGTGCCTGGTTTTCTGCATACGCTACAGCGCCATCATACTGATCCTTCGGGATCTCAATTACGGTATCATACTTTTTATAGTCCGGATCTTTCACAATCTTTTCTATTACCGTATATCTTCCTGCCTTGTCCACTCCTAAAAATTTCATCTGTATCCCGCTTGCGGGTATCACAGACCCATTTTCATCCACTTCTACAAAATCATACTGCTGGTGGTTGGTCTGCCCGATGCCATCCGTTGTACGTAACCGGACTTTATTTCCCTCTAAAATATTCCGCTGGTTCTTACGGGCTTCTTCTACCAGCTCAGCAGAAAAGCCTGCCTGCTGCTTGATATTTTGTTCACGCATACGTTCATTCAGTTTATACTCTGAAATCTTTTGCAAGCTCCGCCCCTTATGGCCCAGATCCATTCCTGACGCATGATAACGGACGCCTTTATTTGCCTGAATCATCTGGCTGGCAGCCTCCCCATGTCTTTGGATATGCTCTGCCAGTGACATTCCTGCTACTGCATCCTTCCAATTTTTATTTTTTTCCTTTTTTTCCATATCACACCATTTGATATTCCGTCACCGAAACTATGCGTTTATGTTATTTTCTCTCCAATACCGTCACCGCATCCCCCTGGCTTCGAAACCACATCTCAATCCCCTTCCCAAACACCTCTGCACTCACCGTCCAGCCATCCGCATCCTCACAGACCACCTCCGCCGTAGGCAGACGGTCCAGCACCGCCTCCAGCGACGGGCCGGTATAGCGGAATTTCACCCGCTGCAGCTTCCCGCCGTACATAAACTGCACCCGCTTACGGAACTCCCCTTCCTCAAAGCGTTCCTTATACGGTACCTGAAAATGCTCTTCCAGCACTTTCAGCTCCTGAATCCGGTCAATCCTATAGATCGTCGGAAAGCAGTCATCCGCCACTTCAAAATGCTTTCTCGTCTCCGCATCGTCAATAAAAGCTGTCAGATAAAAATAAAACTCCGAAAACATAATTGCCACCGGCTTTAACCGGCGCTTTTTGCACTCCTTGCCTTTCAGCCGCTGGTAACGCACCTGTATATATTTATTTTGCTGAATCGCCAGCGCCAGTTCCCACATTTTATTTAAAAAAACCGTCTTATGCCGCGGTTCTACGTAATGAGACGCCTCGTTTCGTATCATCTCATCCACCAGTTTTTTATCGATTTGCGGAACACAGCAGTCCATCAGCTTCTTCAGAAGCGCATCCATTTCTTTTTTCGTAAGCGCCCTGCTGTCCAGAAGGATTTTGCACACAGCTAAAATCTCGCTGTTCGTAAGCTTCGGCTGATACATCCGCTGCAGACAGTAACCATTTTTCGCCCTGTCGTATACAATATCGTTATAAATCCCGCAATTTTGCCCATCATCCGCCAGAAAGGCCCTGATTTCATCAAAATCCCGTTCAATGCTCTTTTCCGTTACTCCATAGCGGCACGCCTCTTCCGCCTTATTTACAATGGCACCCTGCATCAGCTTTGTGTATATTCCAAGCATGCGCCCTTTTTTGCCGGTTTTATCTTGCTGCATACCATGTCTCCCCTTGCTGCTTCGCATTCATACGGTTTCATTATAACCCAAATACACATTTCACGCCAGTAAAATATGACATTTTTCAACATGTTTGCCAATTTCCAGTATACACAAAATCATAGACACACGTCTGTCCATCACGCAAGGTTTTTCCATTTCCTGTAACAGTTCAGATAACCCATTGAGCTGTTACCATTTCCCCGCACTTTATCATACACAATTCTATAGCAAATTGCAATAGTAACTCTATCATTGTATATCTTATTTTTTACAGTCAAACCTATAAGATGTAAAAAAGGGGGATTTTGCATGAAAAACGACCTGAACCGCTTAATTTCACAGAACATTAAAAAATACCGTTTACTGAACAGCCTGACCCAGGAACAGCTGGCGGAGCAGCTTCATCTGGACGCCCAGTACTATTCCCAGTTAGAACGCGGGGAGCGGAATTTTACGATTGAAAAAATTGCAGCTGTATGTACCATCTTTCATCTTGGCATTGATAAAATCATTACGATTGAACCGCCGTCTCCCGCCGCTGACACCGATGTACTCCTGGAAGAAGTTCTGGCAGCGCTGGAAGGGCTTTCTTATCATCAGCTGACACTTTTGAAAAAGTTCGTAACTGAAATTATCCCGCTGACCGAATAGAAAAGGCGTGTTGTTTTTCTTTCATTATACACAGATGCAGGGACACCCGTATGTCTATGGCAATTATTTTTTTCTATTTCAGAATGTTAAGAATCCTGTGGCCGGGGGATGTGGCTATCCGGACGGCTCTTGCGGGATGTGGCCGGGGGATTGTGGCTATCCGGACGACTCTGCAGGATACCTAGGGATTCTTAACATTCTGGAATAGGAGCAGGAAGCCAGGTCATTTCCCACTCATCCAGCGTCCGCCACCCATCCAACATCCGCCGCTCATCCAACATCCACACAACCATAACACACAGAAAGGCAACAATCTATGAAAATAACAATCATCCACGGCCAAAGCCATCAAGGCTCCACCTGCCACATCGCAAGGTCCCTGGCCCAAAAACTGCATGGAACCATTACAGAAATCTTCCTGCCAAGGGATTTCGGAGCATTTTGCACCGGCTGCACAGCCTGCTTTCAGGTATCGGAAACCAAATGCCCGCATTTTAAAAAATTATCCCCCATCACCGAAGCGCTCGACAGCGCGGACGTCATCATTCTTGCAAGCCCTGTCTATGTATACCATGCCACAGGCGCCATGAAATCGTTTCTCGACCATTACGGCTGGCGCTGGATAGTACACCGCCCTGAAGAAAAAATGTTTTCCAAACAGGCGGTCTGTATATCTACCGCTGCCGGAGCAGGAATGAAAAGCACGAACCGGGATATGGCCCATAGCATGTTTTTTTGGGGAATTGCAAAAACATATTCGTATGGCGTTGCAGTAATGGAAACTTCCTGGGAGAGAGTCAGCCCGAAAAAGAAACGGGCCATCGAAAGAAAGCTTGGCCTATTAGCCCGGAAAATTAAGAAACAGCAAAAACATCTCACACCGTCTGTAAAGACAAAGGTCTTTTTTCATTTTATGCGTATCATGCTAAAACATGGATGGAACAAGGCAGATCAGGATTACTGGATGGCCAAAGGATGGACAGCAAAGAAACGTCCTTGGAAAGACTGAATGTCCATGGCGGTTTCTTGAAATATGTACCAGACGATGAATCAAACGAACCGCAATCTAAATAACAGTATCAGACCAGAATACAGCCAGACAACATATCCGAAAAAGAGCATATACTTCTTGACATTGTGCTGCGTTTTCTTCCCGAAAGATCCTGATTAGCCAGGGGATGTGGCTGACCGGGCGACTCTGCGGGCTGTGGCCAGGGGATCCGCCG
>CANOET010000162.1 GCA_947564835.1 uncultured Eubacterium sp.
AGTTAGCGATTCGTTCACCGCAGCGTTGCCCCAGTCCGCCCAAGGTGTGTCTCCCGGCGCGTCCCCTGGCCACTGCCCGCAGTGTCGTCCGGTGAGCCACATCCCCTAAGCCCCTCACTCACCCCCGTTCCGCAGATCTTTCAGCCCCGCCCTCCATACACGCCTTATAAATCGCATGCGATCCGCACACATTTTTACACTGCCCGCAATGAATACACTCCGGATGGTTGACTTCCGACACCGGATCCAGCTGCATACCGCATACCTTTTTACAAGCGCCGCATCCGGTGCATTTTTCCCGATCGACCCGGTAGCGGAAGACGGAAATCGGGTTGAACAGCGAATAAACCGCCCCCAGCGGACAGATATATTTGCAGAACGGGCGGTATATAACTACCGCCAGCAGTATCGTAATCAGCAGAAGCACATTTTTCCATACATACAGCCATCCTAGCACACTGCGCATCGAAGCATTCAGCAGCACAAGCGGAATGCCTCCTTCCAAGGTCCCTGCAGGACAGATCAGTTTGCAGAAATACGGCGCGCCCTGTCCAAGCACATCGGTCACACATAGCGGCAGCAAAATGACGAATAAAATCAAGATCACATATTTCAGCCTGCGCAGCAGCCGGTCACCCTTCCATGCCCCGATCTTTTTGGGGAAAGGAATTTTATGCAGCAGATCCTGGATCAGCCCGAACGGGCAAAGCCATCCGCAGGCGAACCTTCCGGCTATTGCCCCGATAAAAATCAGAAATCCGGCCACGTAGCAGGCAAATTTAAAGTTCCAGTTTCCGATTACTGCCTGCATCGCCCCGATCGGGCAGGAGCCAAGCGCTCCCGGGCAGGAATAGCAGTTCAGGCCTGGTACGCATAGTTTTTTCAGCGGGCCCTGGTAAATCCTGCCTCTGGCAAATCCCGCCAGGTAGCTGTTGGACAGCAGCGCCCATAGCGCCTGTATCCTGTGCCTTCTCCATTGTGTTGTTGTTTTTTTCTTTTTATCCAATTCCGATACACTCCATACAAATGCTGACGGCTTTTTCCCATACGACTTTCATTTCGCCGCGGGAAATCCCATACGCCATCAGCACAAGCCCGGCTGCAGCGGCGCAAATCCCCCGCCAGTCCAAGCGTCCCTGCCGCCTCATGGCTGTTCCCCTCTCAGGCTGGCAAGCTCTGCTTCTACCACTTGCTTCCAGCCTTCCAGGCTGTTGCTGCCCGTATAAGTCTCTCCGACAACCGTTCCGTTTTTATCTACAAAAAAAGTCTCCGGCACTGCCTGGATTCCGTTCAGCCTTCCGTTCAGGCCGTCCGCATCCGGAATTAAGAACGGGTACGAGGCTCCCGTCCGTTCTGCTAACAGCTTTGCTTTTTCAACTGTTTCCGCATCTACGGTTCCCTTCTCGTCCGCCACTGCATCCAGTACGATGCCTACGATCTGAACCCCCTGCCCTGTCAGTTCCTGGTTCAGCTTTTCCAGATCCGGAATCTCATTGACACAGGGCGTACACCATGTTGTAAAAGCATTGACCATCGTCAGCTCATAATCCTGGAATATTTCATTGGTATAGGTCTTTCCTGTAATATCCTGTATGGAAAATTCCCCAAGGCTGCCGCTTTTTGCTGTCCCATCCGTTTCTTCCGATACTTCCGAAGGGTTGTCCATATCCGCCGCAGACTCCAGAGCGCTTCCGGCTCCCTGTTGGGATTCCTCTGCGGACTTTTGTTCCGGCGCTTCCTTTCCGGCGTCTGCGCATCCTGAAAACACTGCCAGACAGAACACACCCGCCAGAATGGCCACACTGATCTTTTTGCGCCGTTCGTTCTTATTCTTATGATACATATACATTTACTCCCCCTTTTTATTGCTATTCTTTTATGCAAAACGCAGGCATTTTACACATTCAAAAATGAAAACGGCCCGTCTGCATGTAAAAAATGCATCATCAGATACGCCCCGCGCATGGATACCCGCTCCTGTTCCAGGATCTGCCTGACCCTCTGCTGGTCCGCAAGAAGCACCTGGATCTCTTCGGTATCCTCTACGAACGCGTCCGTAACCTCCCCGCTGACCGTCCCAAACACAGCCACACTCGTCTCATCCGTAAAGCCCGGTCCCATAAAAAATGGCCTGCGGTAACATGCCTTCCCGCCGGTATATTCCGTAAAATCCAGCCCGGTTTCTTCCTTCATCTCCCTGGCAGCCGCCATGCCCGGCGTCTCATCCCCGTCCACCAGCCCGGCCGGAAGCTCGTAGATAAAATCATCCACCGGATAACGGTACTGCCGGATCAATGCCAGCCTTGGTTTTGGTTCGTTTGTAACCGCATAGACCACAATTCCTTCTGCATTCATGGATTTTGTACGGATTTTGATGTGCTGTGCATCATTCCTGGATGCAAAATAATAATAGAAATCTTTCCCTTTTGTGTCGATGGCATCCATCTGGTAAAGATTCAGAAATGGATTGTCTGTTAACTGATGTATTTCATGGTATTTTTTTCTCATTCTATCTGACTCCTTCCGGCGCATTGCGCTTGTTGTGTACCAGCTGGCTGTTGGGTGAAGCCTGCTGGAAGATCTTGTTTTTTATTTTAACACAATGCTTCTGTAAATGAAACAGGGTGTTTCAGAAGATTTTGCGGCTTATCCCTGACACCGTTACTGTTCACACCATTTTTTGGCTAACCATTATCTTTCGGTAAACCAAAAAATGCAACGCAATTCCAAACATTCAATGCTTTTTCCTGTTATCCTGACTGCGCCATGCTTTTATGTTTCTTCTGATATTCAGACGGCGTCATTCCCGCAATGGATTTAAACACCCTGTTAAAATGCGTCAGATTTGAAAACCCAGTCTCCCGGCTGACCTGTGTAATATTTAAATCCGTTTCCATCAGCTTGCGCTGTGCATTCATAATCCGCGTGACGTTTAAATACTGCACCATCGTACAATCCATATGCCGCTTAAACTCCCTGCACAAATAATACGGGCTGATATAAAACACCTTCGCCAGCTGCTCTAAGCTGATATCCTCCTGATAGTGGGTGTGCATATAGCTGATGATCTGGCGCATCCGGTCGAACTGTTCTTTTTTGGCCGGCTCTTCTTTCTGCACCTGGCGGATCACAGAATACAGCAGCATATTTAACAGGGTATGCAGATAACCTTTGCGCAGCTGTGAAGAATCGTCTTGTTCTTCCAGCAGCGTTTTTATCAGCCGGTGTACGTTCTGCCGTTCCTGGGGGTTCGGGCGGTACATGCCGTTGCCTGCATCCAGCGCCTGCTTGAGTTCGGGCGAATCGATTTCGCGGCCCTGGAAATATAAGACCAGGCGCTGGAACGGTACATTCCGGTCGCCGTAGGAACGGTGCATGACATAAGGAGAAAACAGGATCAGCTCCCCCGGCTGCATCGTGTACAGGTTGTCCTGCATCATCTGCCAGCGTTCTCCGGATTCCAGAAAATAGATTTCGTAATAGTCATGATAATGATTTTTTTCCATATTGTCGTTGACGCCGCTGATGCGTTCGCAGGCGATTGTATTTCCCTGCGCCATCATGATTCCTGCCTGATCCAGCACTTTGATTCCTCCTTATACGTTACGCTTTCTGATCGTATATGCCTTACCTATGGATGCAACATTTTTTTCTATTTTATCCTCTGCCTGTTTGCTTGTCTATTTTTTATTTTACACATTTTTCTGATATTAGCAGCTGTTTTTATGCATTTCTTCCTATAATCGTGTGGATTGCATGCTGTTTTCTGTTAAATATGACAGATATCGTTGCGCTTAAGACCGCAAGATATGTATAAATTAGCACAATTTCCGGCAATTTTTGTCTGTATTTTCCCCTTTGGATTCAGTAACATGGGAATTATCAAATATTCCAAAGGGGGAACGAGCATGAAAATATGTACAACAGCTGCTGACGTCCGGCAGCGGGACAACTATTTTTCGATTATGACAAACTGCGTAGAGATCCGGGTGCTGTTTCTGACGGATTCGATCGTGCGCATCCGTGCAGGCTTTGACGGGGATTTTGCAGAAGAATCCTACAGCCTGGTTATGACTGCCTGGGAAGACCGGATGGATGATTTTATGAAAAAATACCGCAAACGGGTGGCTGCGGCGGATGCTGTCCTTACGGACGGAGAGGATCAGACGGTGATCCAGGGCAGGGAGCTTAAGGTCGTGGTGGAAAAAGAGCCGTTCCGTATTTTGGTGTATGACCGTGAGGGTACGCTGCTGCATGCGGATATTGTGGATCTGGCTTATCAGGAGGACAGCAACCATAGGCGCATCCATACGAGCGAAATCTCTGCGGACGATTATTTCTATGGATTCGGCGAAAAGAGCGGTGAGTTTAATAAGGCGCAGAAGTTTATGAATATGAGCCCGAAGGATGCCATGGGATATAATCCGAAGGAGACGGATTCCCTGTATAAGCATATCCCGTTTTACATCAAGCTGAATGAACGCTCAAAAAAGGCGGTCGGTTATTTTTACCATAATACCTATGAATGTGATTTTGATATGGGGCGTGAAAAAAGCAATTACTGGAAGATGCACAGCCGCTACCGGACGGACGGCGGGGATATCGACCTGTTTTTGATCAGCGGGCCTTCCATCCGCCAGGTTGTGGAGCGTTATACAGACCTGACCGGAAAATCCGCATTGCTGCCGCGTTATGCGCTTGGCTATCTGGGTTCTTCCATGTATTATCCGGAGCTGGAAGCAGACTGTGACGACGCAATTTTGGAATTTATTGACACGACCAAGGAAGAAGGTATTCCGGTGGACGGGTTCCAGCTTTCTTCTGGATATTGTGCGATTGAGACGGAAGAAGGTATTAAGCGCTGTGTATTTACCTGGAACCGCAAACGGTTTAAGGATCCGAAGCAGTTTTTCAGCCAGATGAAGGAGCGCGGCATTACCGTAACGCCGAATGTAAAGCCGGGTATCCTGCTGCTGCATCCGATGTTAGACCAGATGAAGGAAAAAGGGATGTTTGTCAAAGCCAGCGGCAGCGACGAAGCGGGCGTCGGGACCTGGTGGGGCGGCAAAGGCGTGTTCGTAGACTTTACAGACGAAGCTACGCGGGAAAACTGGAAAGCGCTGTTAAAGGAGCATGTGCTGGATTACGGTACGTGTTCGATTTGGAATGACAACTGTGAATATGACAGCATGGTAGACAAGGACTGCCGCTGCAGCTTTGAAGGCAAGGGCGGGACGATCGGGCAGCTGAAAGCTGTTATGTCCAATATTATGTGCCATATTACGGATGACGCGATTCATGAGGTGTTTGACAATACCCGTCCGTATATTGTCTGCCGTTCCGGCCACTGCGGCATCCAGCGTTATGCACAGACCTGGGCCGGAGACAACCTGACATGCTGGGAAGCGCTAAAATACAATATCGCAACGATCCTGGGCATGGGCTTATCCGGTGTCGCGAACCAGGGCTGTGATATCGGCGGCTTTTTCGGCCCGGCGCCGGAGGGGGAACTGTTTTTGCGCTGGATTCAGAACGGTATTTTCCAGCCGCGTTTCTCCATCCATTCGACAAATACGGACAATACGGTCACAGAGCCGTGGATGTACAGCGACTTAAAGGAAGATATCAAAAAAGCCATCGCCTTCCGCTACCAGCTGTCCCCGTATCTGTATGCGCTGACCGCGCGCGCGCATGAGACGGGCCTGCCGATTATGGAGCCGATGTGCAGTGCCTTCCAGAATGATCCGGCGTGCTACGCACAGGGGGTAGACTTTATGTTCGGTGATTCCCTGTTAGTTGCAAATGTCGTGGAAAAAGGCGCCAACACGCGTGCCGTCTATCTGCCGCAGGGCGATACCTTCTATGATTTCTATACGAGAATGCCGTATGCAGGCGGACAGACGGTCGAGATCCCGGTTACGCTAAGCAGCATCCCGCTGTTTATCCGCAGCGGCGCAGTCATTCCGATGTCGTCCCATCCGCTGGACAACCTGATGACCCAGCAGGCAACCGGCATCCGGTTATTATGTGCCGCGGATAAAGACGGGCAGTTTACGATGTATGAGGATGACGGCGTGTCCATGGATTATGAAAACGGCTGTTACCTTAAGACTGCTGTCACGATGACCGCGGGAGAACGCACCTGTCTGGACTTTCAGCAGGAGGGCCGGTATCAGACGGCTGTGGAGACGATGGAAATCGATATGATCCACCGGGAAAAAGCGCCTTATTGGGTAACCGTGGACGGACAAAAGCTGGAGCATTTCCTGCACCGGCGCAAATTTGAAGAAGCGCAGAGCGGTTGGTACTATAGCCAGCGGCTGAAATCCGTGCAGATCAAATACCCGAATCCGAAAAAAGATTATCAGACGATCGTTTCTTTTGAACAATTTGATCTGATCGGTATGTAACGCGTTTTTGCAGCAAAACAGAAAGGAGAGCTGCCACTATGAAAAAATTTGCAGGAATATTGACAGCCTTTGCGCTGGGGGTTCTGTGCCTGTCCGGATGCGGTCAAAACGGCGCTTCTGACAGTGCGGCCGCTACCGCCGACAATCCTGTCATCCTGACACTTGCACACGGGCTGAGCGAATCGCACACCGTGCATATCGCAATGACGGAATTTGCGCAGCAGGTGGAAGAACAGACGGATGGAAGAGTCCAGGTCAAGATCTTCCCGAACGGCCAGCTTGGTTCCGAAAACGAAAATATGGAACAGCTGATGGCCGGCGTAATCGCCATGACAAAGGTATCCGCACCGGGGCTTGCGACTTATAACGAGTCGTACCATACCTTCGGCCTGCCGTATATCTTTGACGATACCGAGGATTTTTATCATGTGATGGATTCGGACAAAATGCATGATTTCTTTTTATCATCGGCGGACGACGGCTTCGTAACACTGACCTATTACACTTCCGGCGCACGTTCTTTTTATACGAAAAACAAAGCCGTGCGCAAGCCCGAGGACCTTAAGGGCCTGAAAATCCGTGTCCAGGATATGAAATCCCAGACGGATATGCTCAATGCCCTCGGCGGGATTCCGGTAGCCATGTCCTACGGCGATGTATATACTTCCCTGCAGACCGGCATTATCGACGGTACGGAAAACAACGAAACAGCCCTGACCACCGGCAAGCACGGGGAAGTATGCAAGGTCTTTTCCACAGACCAGCATGCCATGATCCCGGACGTAATGGTGATGAGCGCCAAAGTATGGGAAACGATCAGCCCGCAGGATCAGCAGATCATCTTAGACGCGGCGCGCGCTTCCACCGAAAGCCACAAAATTGCCTGGGACGCAGCGATTGACGAGGCAATTACCGAAGCCAAGGACCAGATGCAGGTGGAATTTGTAGACGATGTAGATAAAGAAGCTTTCCGTACAGCGACAAGCGGCATGATTGCCGACTACTGCAGCGAGTATCCAGGCGTGCAGTCACTGCTGGATACGATCAATTCTGTAGAATAGGGAGGGGTTTTCTTATGAAAGAACTGTTTACTGTCATTAAAACCGGCATGACAAAGCTCCTGGCAGGCATTGCGACCGTATTGCTGTCGGTGATGACCCTGCTCGTGCTGTATCAGGTATTTACCCGCTATGTCTTAGACAGCCCGGCTGCCTTTACCGAAGAGCTGGTGCGGTATTTCCTGATCTGGACCGGATTTATCGGCGCGGCTTATGCATTCCTGACCAGGGAGCATATGTGCCTCGTATTGTTCCGTGACAATTTAAAGCCGGAAAAACGCAGGATTCTGATGATCGTGTTAGACGTCCTGATTCTTGTATTTGCCATCCTGGTCATTACAGTCGGCGGATTTAAGCTGGCGATGAGCGCAAGGCAGGTCTATTCCGCACTGCTTGGCATCCCGCGCAGCCTGGTCTACGGCATGGCGCCGTTATCCGGCCTGTTTATCATTATGGCGCAGATTATCAACATTTATGAAGACATTACCGGAATTACCATAGAAGGAGGAAAAGACTGATGAGTATTGGCACAACAACCGTTATCCTGTTTGCGGTATTCGCCGTTCTGCTGTTCTTAGGCTGCCCGATATCCGTAAGCATTGTTATTTCCTCAATTGTCACAGGCTTGTCCACACTGTCCTGGGACCAGATCACATTTATTACGATGCAGAAAATGAACAGCGGCGTTGAAAGCTTTTCCCTGCTGGCGATCCCGTTATTTATCCTTGCCGGGAACATTATGAACAACGGCGGCATTGCCAGGCGGCTGGTAAACTTTGCCAAGCTGTTCGTAGGCTGGATTCCGGGTTCCCTGGCACAGGCCAACGTCGTAGGAAATATGCTCTTCGGCGCCCTGTCCGGCTCTTCGGTTGCCGCCGCATCCGCGATGGGCGGCTGTATTTATCCGATCCAGAAAGACGAAGGCTACGACCCTGCGTTCGCCACAGCCGTAAATATCGCTTCCGCACCGACCGGGCTGTTAATTCCGCCGACCAGCGCATTTATCGTATATTCGACCGTTGCAGGCGGGGTATCCATCTCCACGCTGTTTATGGCCGGATACGTACCTGGGATCCTGATGGGTGTCGGCTCCATGGCCGTTGCCTTCTTCTATGCCAAAAAGCACAAATACCCGACCAGCGGTTTCCCTGGAGCGTCAGAAGCGTTAAAAGTAACCTTACAGGCGATCCCAAGCCTGCTGCTGATCATTATTGTCATCGGCGGCATCGTAGGCGGGATTTTTACAGCGACAGAAGGAGCGGGCATCTGCGTTCTTTACTGCCTGATCCTTTCCATCTGCTATAAGAGCCTGACCATGAAATCTTTTATGAAAATACTGGTCAGCAGCGCATGCACCAGCGGCATTATCCTGTTTTTAATCTCCGCTTCCTCCGCTATGTCCTTTGTCATGGCATATTCCGGGATTCCGGCGGCGATCAGCTCCGGGATTATGGCTGTATCGACGAATAAAATCATGATCTTCTTACTGATGAACGTGATTTTGATGGTTGTCGGGATGTTTATGGATATTACACCGGCGATCCTGATCTTTACACCGATCTTCCTGCCGATCGCACAGAGCCTTGGCATGACGGATATCCAGTTCGGTGTGATGCTGATCTTTAATATGTGCCTGGGCAATATTACGCCTCCGGTGGGGTCGGTGCTGTTTGTCGGATGCGGGATCAGTAAGCTACGGATTGAGGATGTGACGAAAATGATGCTTCCTTATTTTGCGGTGCTGTTTGTACTGCTGCTGGCGGTTACTTATATTCCGGCGCTGTCGCTGGGGGTTCCGGCGCTGTTGGGATTGATCTGAGGCGGAAAGAAATACTTTTGATATTGTCTTGCGTTTTATTGGCTTCCCGGAAGATGCTGGTTAGCCAGGGGAGATGTGGCTATCCGGACGACTCTGCGGGCTGTGGACCGGGGACGCGCCGGGAGACACACCTTGGGCGGACTGGGGCAACGCTGCGGTGA
>CANOET010000163.1 GCA_947564835.1 uncultured Eubacterium sp.
GAATAGGAGCAGGAAGCCAGGCCCTTTCCCCCTCATCCAGCGTCCGCATAGCCACATCTCCCCCCCCCGAGCCAATCAAGCTCTATCGGGAAACCCTGCCACATCCCCTTCTTTTGTTAAAAAAGTATAAAATCTATTGACATCTGGAAAAATTTCTTTATAATTTAGTAAAACAAAACCTGGCACTCATACCATCCGAGTGCTAACAAAACACATACCCTGCTACAAAGAAATCCGGCATTCTTTGATTTTCAGACAGCTCCAAAAGCAGATATGATTTCAGCTTTTCAGACATACAAGTCCGCACGGCAAAATTCAAACCATCAGACGAAATCAGAAAGGATCGAACATACAGCTGCATCACGATAGAAGGTACATTCTTTCGTATTGCAATTATAAAGGAGGTTTTCTATGGAACAAAAAGAAACATGGGTCAAAGGCGAACTCGCGGAATCGGAGATCGGGAAGCTGTCCCACGAGCTGACTTATCACAAATATTTATTTAATAATGACAGAATACTCAGTTTTTTGAAGAAACTAAGCATTCCGGAATATCTGGCGCTGCATCTGATTCAGGAAACAGAGCTGGCGGATGATATTTATGCGGGCAGGACGTATTTGAAAGATATCGCAGATAAGATGCAGCGGACGGTGCGGCAGACTTCGCGGATGGTAAAGGCGTTGCAGGAACGCGGGCTGGTGTCCTGGTCGCATGACGGGGACGGAAGCGAGGGTACTTATGTGACGATTACAGATACCGGCAGGAGGCTGCTGGAAGAAGAGGAAGCGGCGTTAAAGAAATATTATGGAAAAGTGATTGCCAGCTACGGCAGGGAAAATCTGATTCAGCTGCTGCAGCTGATGAAGCAGCTGGAAACGGTAATCAGTACAGAATCTGAGGAATTGGAGGGAACTGCGATTGAAGAACAGGGAACAGATGAATGAATATATCAAAAGACAGGAAGAAATCTGCCGCAGAAATGATATGATCTCGCCGAGATTGTTTGAAGAATACGGGGTGAATCTCGGGCTGCGGGATGAAAATGGAAACGGTGTATTGACAGGGCTTACAAAAATCTCTAAAATTGTATCATCCAAGGTATCGTACGGGCAGAAGGTGCCGTGCGACGGGGAGCTTTGGTACCGCGGATACCGTGTAGAGGATCTGATCCGGGGATTGGACGAAGAGGAATACGGATTTGAAAAGATTGCGTATTTGCTGTTAATGGGCGAAATGCCGTCAGACAGTGAATATGAGCAGTTTTCGCAGCTGGTGGCGGATAACCGCTCGCTGCCGCCTAATTTCACGAGGGATGTGATTATGAAAAAGCCTGGGGCGGATATTATGAATACGATGACCAGAAGTATTCTGATGCTGGCTTCTTACGACGACCAGGCGATGGATACCAGCGTACCGAACAGCCTGCGCCAGTGTATCCAGCTGATCAGCCAATTCCCGGCGCTTGCGGTTTATGGATATAATGCGTATAATTATTATGTGAACCAGTCCAGCATGATTATCCATAACCCGGATCCTGCGCTGTCTACGGCGGAAAATATTCTGATGATGCTAAGGCCGGACCGGGCCTATACCCAGGTGGAAGCCAAAGTGCTCGATACGGCTTTGCTGCTGCATATGGAGCATGGCGGCGGCAATAATTCCACATTTACAACAAGAGTAGTTTCTTCCTCCGGTTCGGATACGTATTCTACCATCGCGGCTGCCATGTCCTCGCTGAAAGGGCCGAAACACGGCGGCGCCAACATTAAGGTTATGGAAATGATGGCGGATATCCGCGCGCATGTCAGGGATGCGGCGGACAGGGAAGAGCTGGCGGCTTATTTGTCCAAAATTCTGGACGGCGAAGCGTTTGACGGCAAGAAGCTGATCTATGGGATGGGGCATGCGGTCTACACAAAGTCAGATCCAAGGGAACGGGTATTTAAGCATTACGTAGAACGGCTGGCGCAGGCAAAGGGAAGGCAGGAGGATATGCTGCTGTATCAGGGCATTGAAGACCTGGCGCCGGCGCTGATCGGGGAAAAGCGCGGACGCAGCAAGGACGTCAGCCCGAATGTGGATTTTTACAGCGGCTTTGTCTATGATATGCTGGGCATCCCAGTGGAATTGTATACAGCAATGTTCGCAGTGGCACGGATTGTCGGGTGGAGCGCACACCGGATGGAGGAGCTGATCTGCACGGATAAAATTATCCGTCCGGCCTATATGAGCGTGATGGAAAAACGGTAAATCGGAGCATCCGTTTTCAGTAACGGATCAAAAGAGAAACAGAAAAGGAGCAGCAGGAAAAATGAGTGATTATAAAATCAATACGAAATGTGTACAGGCAGGTTATACGCCGGGAAACGGGGAACCGCGCCAGATACCGATTATTCAGTCGACGACATTTAAATATGATACGAGCGAAGATATGGGAAAGCTGTTTGACCTGGAAGCTTCCGGTTATTTTTACACAAGGCTGCAGAATCCGACGAATGACTTTGTAGCGGCAAAAATCGCGCAGCTGGAAGGCGGGACGGCGGCAATGCTGACCTCTTCCGGGCAGGCGGCAAACTTTTTCGCGCTGTTTAATATCTGCGAATGCGGCAGCCATATCGTAGCTTCTTCTTCCATTTATGGAGGGACGTTTAACCTGATCTCCGTGACAATGGCAAAAATGGGCATCGAAGTGACCTTTGTCTCACCAGACTGCAGCAAAGAAGAGCTGGACGCGGCTTTCCGGGAAAATACAAGGGCTGTCTTCGGCGAAACGATTGCGAATCCGGCGCTGACAGTTTTAGACATTGAAAAATTTGCACAGGCGGCGCATGCGCATGGGGTGCCGCTGATCGTGGACAACACCTTCCCGACACCGGTCAACTGCCGTCCGTTCGAATGGGGCGCGGATATCGTGACGCATTCCACGACGAAATATATGGACGGGCACGGGGCGGCTGTCGGCGGCGCGATCGTAGATGCCGGAAGGTTTGACTGGATGGCCCATGCAGACAAATATCCGGGGCTGTGTACGCCGGATGATTCTTACCACGGCATTACGTATGCGGAGAAATTCGGAAAAGAAGGTGCGTTTATTACGAAATGCACCGCCCAGCTGATGCGTGATTTTGGCTGTATCCAGTCGCCGCAGCATGCGTTTTTACTGAATCTGGGCCTGGAATCGCTGCATGTGCGCATGCCGCGCCATGTAGAAAACGGACAGGCAGTGGCGGAGTTTTTGCAGCAGCATCCGCAGGTGGCATCCGTCAGCTATTCAGGTCTGCAAGGGGACAAATACTATGAGCTGGCGCAGAAATACATGCCGCACGGCGGATGCGGGGTCGTATCGTTTGAGTTAAAAGGCGGGCGCGCGGCGGCGGAAGTATTTATGAAGCATCTAAAGCTGGCAGCGATCGAGACGCATGTTGCAGATGCAAGAACCTGCTGCCTGAACCCGGCGACATCCACACACCGGCAGATGACAGATGAACAGCTGGCGCAGGCAGGCATTCCGGCAGGGCTGGTACGCATGTCCTGCGGGCTGGAGGACAAAGAAGATCTGATTGCAGATCTGGCGCAGGCGCTGGAGGCCACAGGGACAGCCTGAACAGGAGCAGGAAGCGACAGGAACAGCCTGAATAGGAGCAGGAAGCGACAGGAACAGTCTGAACGGGCGGCAGGAAGCGACAGGGACAGCTTGAACAGGAGCAGGAAGCGACAGAGACAACCTGAATAGGAGCAGGAAGCGACAGGAACAGCCTGAACGGGCGGCAGGAAGCGACAGGGACAGCCTGAATGGGCGGCAGGAGCATAGGGACAGCCTGGACAGGCGCAGGAGAGGAGAACGGTTTTTACACAGAAAGGGACAATGCGGCAGATGAAAAGGATTCTGATAGTGGAAGATGATGAGAAAAACAGCCGGATGCTGCAGGAGTATCTGGAAGGCCATGGATACCTGTGTGTACCGGCATATTCCGGCAGTGAAGGAAAGCTGCGGTTTCAGATGGAAGATTATGACCTGATACTGCTGGATCTGATGCTTCCGGGCATTGCCGGGGAAGAGCTGGTATCATTGTTTTCAGAAAAAACACCGGTCATTGTGCTGTCTGCCAAAAGCGGGCTGGACAGCAAAGTGGAGGTGCTCCAGGCAGGAGCGGACGATTATCTGTGCAAGCCGTTTGACCTGCAGGAACTGCTGGTGCGTATACAAGTGCAGCTGCGCCGCAAAAGCCGGGAGCCCGGCGAAAAACGAGAGGAAAGCAGCGG
Organism: uncultured Eubacterium sp.; assembly: GCA_947564835.1. Taxonomy (GTDB): domain Bacteria; phylum Bacillota; class Clostridia; order Lachnospirales; family Lachnospiraceae; genus Eubacterium_J. The sequence continues at coordinate 4,265 of CANOET010000163.1, forward strand.
ACAGCCGCCGGCTCCTGAACCGGAGGGCAGGAATGAAAAAGCATATGTATACCGTGCATGGACACTGGATCCGGACACGCAGGAGATGACGGCAAACGGGGAATCGGTAGGTCTGACCAGGCATGAGTTTCTGATTCTGGAGCTTTTGATCCGCCATCCGAAAAGGGTTTTTACCAAGCAGATGATCTATGAGTATGCCTGGGGAGAGACTTATCTGGCAGAGGATAAGACGATCCATGTGCATATCAGCAATATTCGTGCAAAACTAAAGAAAAGCGGGACAGACGCCTATATCCAGACGGTCTGGGGCATGGGATTTAAGCTGTCATAAAGGCGGGACAGACGCCTATATCCAGACGGTCTGGGGGTATTGGGATTTAAGCTGTCATGAAAGATAGATCGGGGAACGGTTCAGGCAAGTTGTCATGTACCGGCCCCGATTTTAAACTTTCTTAAACTTTTCTGAGCACTTTCTGAAAAGCAGCCGTTTATACTGGTTACTGGAATTAAAAAACAGCAGCCCGCGGCAGAGGCCGTTCCGCTGCAGGGAACAGGACGGCGTATTTGTCTTAAGGCAATATTCCGTCATAGGGATATTTCAGGAAAGGAGTTCGGAAAACAGTGAAAACAGGAACAAACAAGCAAGCAGCAGTAGAAACCGTCTGCCTGACCAAAAAGTATAAAGAAAAAACGGTAGTCAGGCAGCTGCATCTTACAGTGCGGGAAGGGGAGATCTATGGATTTATCGGCAGAAACGGGGCCGGAAAATCCACAACGCTCAAAATGATCAGCGGGCTGGTACGGCCGACGGAAGGGGAGGTGCGGCTGTTTGGACGAAGCGGCAATGATCCGGCCGTATACCGCAGGCTCGGCGCCCTGATCGAATCGCCTGGGCTGTACCCGCATATGACAGCAAGGCAGAATGTCGTTATGAAAGCAAAATGCATGGGGATCGCAGACGAAAAAAGTGTGGATCAGGTACTTGCGATAACGGGCCTTGCAGATACCGGAAAAAAGCGTATCCGGCATTTTTCCATGGGAATGAAGCAGCGCCTTGGCGTGGCGCTGGCACTGCTTGGGAATCCGGACCTGCTGATTTTGGATGAACCGGTAAACGGCCTGGACCCGGAAGGGGTCCGTGAACTGCGCCGCCTGATTCTGCAGCTGCAGGAAGAGGGGAAGACGGTTTTGCTTAGCTCCCATATGCTGGGCGAGCTAAGCAAGATTTCTACCAGCTACGGGATCATGAAAGACGGCCAGCTGATGGAACAGCTGACCAGGGAGGAGCTGGAGGAACGGTGCCAGGATTATTTTCAGATCGAAATACAGCAGGCACACCGTGCGCTTGTGCTGATACAAGAACATTTTACAGGCATACACGCTGAAGTATTTGATAAACAAAAAATCCGTGTCTACGGACTGAAAGAAGGCGCCGGGCTGATCCGGCTGCTTGTGGAACACAACGTACCGGTTCTGGCATCCGGATTTCACCATATGGATCTGGAGGAATATTTTCTGGAGCGAATGGATGGAGATACGGAAAACGGACAAAGGACAGAACATGGAAAAGGAGGCCGGGAGCATGTGTAATCTGCTGCGTATGGATTTGTACCGTTTAAAAAGGAGCTGGTCTGTTTATTTTTGTTTTGGAATCCTGCTGCTCATGACGGCAGCAACGTTTCTGATGGTCTGGCTGGCCGGAACAGAGGAAGGCGGAAAAACAGCGGTAAAAATTGGAATGATGACAGCTGCGCAGGCCGCAGAACATGGATCACTGGAAGGCGTGGATCTTTTGAGGCTGTTCCGCCGGATGGGGCTGAGCGGCGGCGTTTATAACATGATGCTCGGCATCCAGGTTATGCTGTTTGTATGCTCAGACTACCAGAGCGGATTTGTCAAAAACATAATGGCGCTGCACCAGAACCGCTGGAGCTATGCAGGCAGTAAAATACTGACAGCCGGTATTGTCAATATCTGCTATCTGACGGGGCAGTTCGCGTTTGTGCTGCTTGTGAATGCACGATTTGGACATATGGTGCCCGGCGTGGGGATCAGGGACAGCTTGTTTTTTATTAGCTGGGCATGGATGGCCACGACGGCGTTTGCGGCGCTGATGGTATGCATATGCATCTGGAGCAGGAGTGTGGCGGCAGGGACATTGGCGGCGGTACTTCTGGGAACCGGGTCGGTTGTGGAACCGCTGCGTATGTTTTTGGATGTGTTCCATTTGGGCGGATGGTTGGATGATTCGATTTATCTTACGCTTAGTATGGGGCCGGACCGTTATGAGACGGTGTCAGATTTGTATGTGTATCTGGTAGGAGCGGGGTTTTTGGGGATTTATACTGTGGTGACGGGGGTGGTGTTAAAGAAGCAGGATATATGATGGCTGCTGGATGCGGATGTGGCTGACCGGATGACTCTGCGGGCTGTGGGCAGGGGATGTGGCTAACCATGATCTTTCGGGAAGCCAAAAAACGCAACACAATGTCAAAAGTATTTCTTTTCTGGTTCATCCAGGTTAGGGAGGTTCTATGCTGACAGCATTACTATGTTTATCCGCGCTGGTTGTTTTACTTGGCATCCATCACATCCGCATACTTTTGGATGTGCGCTATCTGTACAGGCAGCTGGGAGAAATCGGCCAGGGAAGCCGGATAGAATTGTGTACTCACGGCAGGCAGAAAGATATTCTGGCGCTTTGCACAAGGCTGAATAAGCTGCGTGTGATTTGCAGCCGGCAAACATTACAGTATGAAAGAGCCCAAAAGCAGCTAAAACAGAATATTGCCAGCCTGGCGCATGATATTCGTACGCCTCTGACGGGTGCGTCCGGTTATGTGCAGATGGCGCTGGAATGCGATGGCGGCGGAGAGGGCGGCAAGTGCGGGCGGTATCTGAAAATTGCCCTTGACCGGCTTAGGGAACTGGAGGATATGCTGGAGGAATTGTTTTTATTTACAAAGCTGACGAGTGAGGAGTTTGCACCGCATTTGTGTGAAATACAAGTACTGCCTCTTTTAAGCGACTGTCTGGTCGGGATGTATCATCAGTTTGAGGAAAAGGGCATGACGCCGCGGGCTGAGTTTGCCGAAGAGGGGCTGCGTGTGCTGGCGGATGCAGAATACCTGCGGCGGATTTTTCAAAATTTGATCCGGAATGCGCTCGTACACGGCGCGCAGGAGCTTGTGATCCGGCAGATTGGAAACTGCCTGGTATTTGAAAATCAGCTGTCTGAAACAGGCTGTCCGGACCCGGGGCAGGTGTTTGAGCGGTTTTATAAAGCGGATACAGCCCGCGGAAGAGGTTCTTCAGGGCTTGGGCTGTTTATTGTGAAAGAGCTGGCGGAGAGGATGGGCGGGAGCGTCCGGGCGGAGGTGAAGGACGGGAGGTTTGCGGTTACCTATTGGCTGAACACATGATTCAAAAGTTCGGGCGGTTTTGTGAAGCAAACTTTCAATATCACCCCGAACCGTTACTATGAGCGGCCCCAGGCCGTGAATAGTAACCCGTGCATGAGAAAAAATGCAGCTGTTTTGCAAAATATGTGTGGAAATATATCCGGCTTATGCTATGATAATATTGCGATAACTGAATTTTAGGAGGCCGAAAAGTCCGGATAAAAGGCGGACAGGTGTAGGCTGAATTAAAATAGACAGGTGATTACAATGATGAAAAAGAAAACCGCAATACCAACAGACAGCTTTTACAGCCAGATTTTCAAGCTGGTACTCCCGATTATCGTTCAAAATCTGCTTAGTGCAGCTGTCAGCTCTGCAGATGTTGTGATGCTTAATTACGTCGGACAGTCTTCCATATCTGCCGTATCTTTGGCCTCCCAGTATGCCAGTGTGCTTTTTATGGTATTTTACGGCCTTGGTACAGGTGCGACGATGCTTTGTGCCCAGTATTACGGCAAAGGGGATATGCAGGCCATTCAGATGATTGAAGGAATTGCCCTGCGTTTTTCCCTGGGGATATCGGTTTTGTTTGCGGGAGCGGCATGGTTTCTGCCTAAACAGATGATGCAGATTTTTACAAATGATCAGGAGCTGGTCGCGGTCGGCGCGTCTTATCTGCGCTGCATGAGTATCTGTTACCTGTGCTGGGGCATTACGGAGGTGTATCTTGCAGTACTGCGCAGTGTCGGCCGGGTAGTGGTCAGTACAGCGATGAATGTACTCGCATTTTCCCTGAATATAGTTCTGAATGCGGTATTTATCTTTGGATTGTTTGGTGCGCCGAAGCTGGGTGCCATGGGCGTGGCAGCCGCGACGTCTTTGTCCCGTCTGATCGAACTGGCTGCCTGTTTTGCAGTATCCTTTTACAGCAGGGATATCAAACTGGACTTCCGGTATCTGTTTGTCCGGCATAAGGTGCTGTTTTCCGATTTTGTACGGTTATCACTGCCGGCCCTTGGCAACGATATCAGCTGGAGCCTGGCATTTTCCATGTATTCCGTAATTATCGGCCATCTGGGGACGGATGCGGTGGCAGCCAATTCCTTCGTCATCGTGGTTCGGAATTTCGGGACCATTCTGTGCTTTGGCATGGCAAGCGCAGGCGGAATCCTGCTGGGCAGGATCATAGGGGAAAATAAACTGGACGAGGCACAGGACGGCGCGAAAAAGCTGATGAAGCTGACGGTCATTACGGGGGCGCTGGGAGGATTGCTGATTTTGGCAGCTGCGCCGATCGTATTAAGCTATGCACAGCTGACAGACCAGGCGATGCATTATCTGAAATATATGCTGCTGATCAACACGTATTATGTGATGGGCGCGGCTGTCAATACCACACTCATCGCAGGAGTATTCCGGGCAGGCGGGGACAGCCGGTTTGGATTTATTTGTGATACGATCGATATGTGGGTGTATGCGGTACCGCTTGGATTTTTTACGGCGTTTGTGCTAAAACTGCCGGTGATGTGGGTGTATTTTCTGATGTGTACGGATGAATTTGTGAAATGGCCGTGGGTGACCCGGCATTATAGGAGCGGGAAGTGGCTGCATAATATTACGCGGGATGATTTGTTTGCGGAGGATTAGGAGCTTACAAAAGATTTCTTGCGCAGAATGGCAAAATTCTGACTCTGGGCGACAGAATTGACATTGTGTTGCATTTTGTTGCTACCCGGACGCCGGATGAGGGGGCGGGGCCTGGATTTCGGCTCCTATTCCAGA
>CANOET010000164.1 GCA_947564835.1 uncultured Eubacterium sp.
GCGATTCGTTCACCGCAGCGTTGCCCCAGTCCGCCCAAGGTGTGTCTCCCGGCGGGTCCCCTGGCCGCAGCCTGCAGAGTCGTCCGGTGAGCCACATCCCCCCCCCGGCAAACCAAAACCTTTCGGCAAACCCAAAACCCCAAGACACAAATAAATAGTTAAAAATATCTCTTTTCTGCTCCATTCATATCAGACAATAAGCGTCACAATGTCTGACATCGAACAAAGCCAGAGTCATTGTCTGTTTTATTTCCTCCCCCACGCGATATAATCAATAACATACCAGAACAGAGAGGAGGCACATCTTATGCCAAAAAAATCCTATGTGATAGTCATGCAGACTACAATAGGCAAAAGATACGGAACCATGACGGTAGAACAGGAAGGTCAGCAGGTCAGCGGTTTGATCGAAATTTTAGGACATACGCAAGCCTTTGACGGAAGCGTAGATGAGACGGGAAATTGCTGTATTAAGGGGCAGCTAATTTCTCTGACCCGGACGATCCCGTATATTGCAGAGGGAAACATCAGCCCTTTTGCGCTGCAGCTTTCTTTGCAGGGCGAACGGAATCAGTTTAAAATAACAGGGAGAGCGGTCCCGGAAAGTGAGGCGGGTACTTAAATGGAAGGGTTTTATACAGGTGTAGTAAAACGCAGGAGACGGATTCTGTTTTTCTTCGCGGTTTGTTTTGCGGTTTGCTTATTTATACAGAATTTGGTAGCTGTCAACTATGATATGAACGACTACTTACCGCAGGATACAAAATCAATGCTTGCACTGGAAGTCATGCAGGAAGAATTTGACGGCGGTATTCCGAATGCCCGTGTGATGGTAAAAGAGGTATCTGTGCCGGAAGCGTTGGAATATAAGGAAAAAATCAAATCGGTGGAAGGTGTTGTGGAAGTTGCATGGCTGGATGATGCCGCGGATCTTACAGTTCCTATTGCAATGCTGGAGACGGAGCTTCTGGAGACTTATTATAAAGACCGTGCGGCTTTGTTTGAAGTAACGATTGACGATGAATACAGGATCCGTGCAGTCGCAGCTATCAGAGAAATTTACGAGGGGGAGCTGGAAAGCACGGTGATACCGTGGGAGATACAGATCCGTTATTTTTTAGACGGCAAAGCGTATGACGCGGACGAAATTGCGGGTAAAAGCGGTGAATTAAATATGACGGTTCATATTGCAGAAAATCAGGAATGCCGGGGCGGCTTTTATGAGCATTATGCTTTGCAGGCTTCTGTGTTATTGGATACGGATATATGCAAAAATATTACGGCGCCGGATGCTACGATAGCAAACGTTGGAAGCAAGAAGCAGCTTACTTATACGATTTTGCCCGGAAAAGGGGCGGATCTTGAGATAACAGCGCAAGTGTCTTCGTTTGAAATGGACGGAATATCTGTCAATGGAATCCCGCTGAACCTGAATCTTGAGGTGGATGATCAGGCATGGCTGGAACAGGTTACGGAACTGTCGGACGCAGTGGGCCAGTTAGATGACGGGGCGGTAAAGCTGCAGGACGGCGTCTCAGATTTGCAGGACGGCGCGCAGTCCGGCTTAAAAAGCGGGGTACATGATTTACAGGACGGTGCGAAGCAGCTTCATAGCGGCGCTGCGGATTTAAAAGACGGGGGAAGCAGCCTGCAGGACGGCGCCGCTGATCTGCAGGATGGCGTAAATGCGCTGGATGAAGGGATCTATGACCTGAATAACGGGATCGGGCAGATGCAGGAGGCGCTGCATACGCTGAACCAGCAATCGCCGCAGCTGGTAAATGGATCGGCTTCTTTTCAGGCAGCGCTTTTCCAGCTGCAGGAAGCATTGGGCGGGGTATCTTTGGAAGCGGAAGAGCTCCGTGTACTGACAGATGCGTCTTCGGCGGTGAAATCCGGCATAGACAGCCTTGTAAATGGGATTACGAAATTGCAAAGCCAGGTGAATTATGAGGCATACAAAGGTGCAATGGCCCAAAACGGCTTGGATATTGACGGCCTGCGGCAGAAGAATCAATCTGCGATCAGCGGTTTAGAGGGGCTTCTTGCAGATTTATCCGCACAAATGGAAGAACTGAAACATGCAGGCGTCGATACGGCAAAGGCTGAATCGCAGGTGTCGCAGCTTTCAGATCTGATTGCATTATTGGGCGCAAACAATGCCGGTATAGACGGTACCGAAAGCTATTTGCAGGCAGCAGGGGCCGGCCTGTCTTCCTTGCTGCAGGGTGCAAAAGCCCTGCAGGAGAGCTATGCGGCTTTTGACGGAAAAATCGGAGAGCTGGTTCATCAGCTTGGAGGTCTTGCTTATCGTATGTCAGAGCTTTCCTCCGCCATCTATACATTAGTATCGGAATATGGAAAACTGGATCAGGGGATCAACGGTTATACAGCGGCTGTTGCAAAGATTGCCGCAAGCTATTCACAGATTACGGACGGCGCTGCCCGGCTTGTTACCGGGAGCAGTGCGTTAAAAACAGGAAGCGAAAGCTTATACAGCGGAACAGGGGAATTGGTTTTGGGTATCGCAGAGCTGTACGATGGGACGGGAATGCTAAGCGACGGCGCCGGGGCATTAGATGAGGGGGCTGCAGAGCTTTTATCTGGTATTACACAGCTTTATGACGGCGCCAGTGAACTAAAGGACGGCACTGGTACCATGCGGGAAGAAACCAAGGATATGGATACAGAGATTGCAAATCAAATTGACGAACTGATCCGGTCAATGACAGGAGGGGATTTTGAGCCAGCTTCTTTTGTATCAGAAAAAAATACAAATGTGCAAAGCGTGCAGTTTGTCATGCAGGCGGGCGGCGTGCAGCTTGAGGAAGCCAGCGGGGTTATCCGGGAAGAGCCGAAGAAGCTCAGCGTATGGCAAAAATTCTTAAATTTGTTTGCATAAGCATAGGGACCATAAGGGGAAGCCGGTGTTAGGGGACACCGGCTTTATATGAAAAAGAAAATAAGTAGTTGGCTTTGGGAGGAACCCTGCCACTCCTGGCAGGGTAACGCGGCTGCTTTTATGCATGCCAACGTTTAAAATATGAAAATGATTATTAATTAGTAATTGATGTTTGTATCAACTGTAATTATCATAAAGGGAATTTGTGAAATCCGTATGTGAAAGAAATGAGGATATTGTAAATAAAATATGAACTTTTTACGCCCCTTCTTTTTGCGTCTTCTATCTTTGAACCTCCATTGGATCTTTTTATAACACTTCCTGAAAAAGACTGGAATTTTACGAAAAAATGTGTATAATCATCTTTGAACGGTAAAATAAAAAAAGAAAACGTAACAGTTGCCTACCCGGACTGTTACCGAAATACTGGGAGGAATCTATGTACGATAGTATTGTAATCGGCGCTGGCATAGCAGGAAGTGTGACAGCCCGACAGCTTGCGGAAAAAGGGAACCAGAAGGTGCTGGTAGTGGAAAAAAGAGACCATATCGGCGGCAACTGCTATGACAGGCCGGACGACTATGGGATTCTGGTACATGAATACGGCCCTCATATTTTTCATACAAATATGGAAGACGTATTTGCGTTCCTGTCCGGATTTACAGAATGGAACCTGTATGAAAACGGGCATCAGGTCGTTGCGAATGTCGGCGGCAGGCTGATCCCGGTTCCGTTTAACCTGAATACGCTGCATATGGTATATGAAAAGGACCTGGCGGATACATTGGAGAAAAAACTGATCGATGCGTACGGAGAAGGCAGCAGGGTACCGATTATGAAACTTCGTGAAAACCCGGACCCGCAGATCCAGGCGATCGCGCAGTACGTCTATGAAAATGTCTTTTTGAAATATACGATGAAGCAGTGGGGCCAGACGCCGGAAGAGATCAGCCCGGAAGTAACCGGCAGGGTACCGGTGCTGGTTTCCTATGATAACCGCTATTTTCAGGATAAATACCAGGGCGTGCCGGCGGACAGCTTTACGGCGATGTTTGCACGGATGCTGGACCATGAAAATATTACGGTCAGGACTGGTACAGATGCAAAAGAAATTTTGGAATTTGGCGAACAAAAGATCTGTCTGGACGGGCAGGAATTTCACGGCGATGTAGTTTTTACCGGGGCATTGGATGAATTGTATGACTGCAGGTACGGCAGGCTGCCATACCGTTCGCTGCGTTTTGCGTTTGAGCATCTGGAGCAGGATGATTTTCAGGATGGGCATAGCGTGGTGAATTATACGGTCAGCGAGGATTTTACCCGGATTACAGAGTTCAAATACCTGACCGGACAGAAGGATGCGGATGGTACGACGATTATCAGGGAATATCCGTTTGCCTATACCGGGGCGCAGGGGGAGATTCCTTATTATGCGATTATGAACCCGCAGAACCAGGCGCTGTACCTAAAGTATAAGGCGCTGGCGGACCGGCTGCCTAAGATGCATCTGCTCGGAAGGCTGGCGGAGTATCAGTATTATAATATCGATGTCATGACAAAGAAGGCATTGGAGCTGGCGGACCAGCTGCTTTAGAATGGCTGCGGGCAGAAGCGCCGCGGCTTGAAGGAGTAAAAGGAAATGAAATTATTATCGATTGCAATACCATGTTACAATTCCCAGGACTATATGGAGCGTTGTATACAGTCGCTGCTGCCCGGCGGGGAGGATGTGGAGATTCTGGTGGTGGACGACGGATCGCAGGATATGACACCCGAAATTGCGGATGCATATGCGAAAAGATATCCGCACATTGTAAAAGCAATCCATCAGGAAAACGGCGGGCACGGCGAAGCGGTAAATGCAGGGATTGCACATGCAAACGGGCTGTTTTTCAAGGTTGTGGACAGCGATGACTGGGTGGATGCCGATGCTTATGAAAAGATTCTGGATACGCTGCGGGAGATTGCGGGTTCCGATCAGACGCTGGACCTTTTGATCTCGAATTTTGTCTACGAGAAGCAGGGCGCAAAACGTAAAAAAGTCATGAAATATACGTCCGCGCTTGTGACAGGCCAGATTTTTACATGGAGCGACGTGCGCCGGATGCGCAAAGGGCAGTATCTGCTGATGCATTCGGTCATTTACCGGACCAAGCTGCTGCGCGACTGCGGGCTGCACCTGCCGGCACATACGTTTTATGTGGATAACCTGTATGTCTATATTCCGCTGCCGTATGTAAAGACCATGTATTATCTGGATGTGGATTTTTACCGTTATTATATCGGGCGCGAGGACCAGTCCGTAAATGAAGAGGTGATGATCGGACGCATTGACCAGCAGATCAAAGTCAATAAAATGATGGTCGACGCGTATGACCTGTGGAAAATACCGAATAAAAAACAGCGCAAGTATATGTTTAACTATCTGGAAATTATCACGGTGATATCCACGGTCCTGTTAATCCGTTCCGGCACAAAAGAAAATCTGGAAAAAAAGAGGGAGCTGTGGCGTTATATCAAACAGGCGGACCTGCGCCTGTTCCACCGCCTGCGCAACGGTATTATGGGCAATACGATGAACCTTCCGGGAAGGAGCGGGAGGAAGATTTCGGTCGCGGCCTATAAGATCGCGCAGAAAGTCGTAGGCTTTAATTAGGGGGCATCTTTCAATATGAGAGCAGAACGTGATATTGCACTGTGCGCTGTCGCAGATGCAGGGATCAGATCAAAGGTAATGAATGCTATGATACAGAAGAGGATTCCGTATGCGGAAGAGTGGCATAAAGTACCGCTGCTGCGCCGGAGAAAGTACGAGGGGGCGAAGGAAGTGTGTATTATCGTTACGCACCATGACCAGGCGGATCAGGCGAAAGCGCAGATCCAGGCAATGGACGATGTTGTCAGCAGCCGGGTGTATTTTGATCTGAAGGGACTCACAGGGCTGTCATGAAAATCAGGACAGGTTATTTTTATCTGAGGCAAAGATTGGAATTTTACTCTTGACAAATCATCTTTCTTATGTTAGATTTTATTCAGATGATATAGTGTGTAACTGGCAAGCAGGCATTAACTATGCATAAATCAAAGGATATTTATGCATATTGATGCCTTTTTCTGTGCCGCGGCTGGCTGGCAGCGGTTTTTGGGGAAAATCTGCCGGGAGCAGGAATAGGAACAGGCCCATATGCATAAAATACCGGAAAACAGGGAGGGAATTGTCTATGAAAGACCAGATTTTTGGTGTATTGCAGCGTGTGGGCCGTTCGTTCATGCTGCCAATCGCAATCCTGCCGGTGGCAGGTCTGTTACTCGGTGTCGGAGGTTCTTTTACGAATGAAACGATGCTGGAAACTTACGGGCTGATGGGAATTATGGGGCCTGGCACCGTACTGAACGCGATTCTGCGGGTTATGAGCGCAGCCGGGGATATCGTGTTCGCGAACCTGCCGATTATTTTTGCGATGGGTGTCGCAATCGGTATGGCGAAAAGGGAAAAAGACGTAGCAGCGCTGTCTGCAGCGATTGCCTTTTTCATTATGCATGCGTCGATCGGAGCGATGATCACCAACCACGGCGGCCCGGAGCAGATGCTGGAAGGCGCTACAACGTCGGTGGTAGGCATTACGTCACTGCAGATGGGTGTGTTTGGCGGTATTATTGTCGGGCTCGGCGTATCAGCGCTTCATAACCGGTTTTACAAGATCGAGCTGCCGCAGGTGCTTTCGTTCTTCGGCGGTACAAGGTTTGTACCGATTATCAGCGGACTGACGTATACGGTTGTCGGGATTTTGATGTTCTTTATCTGGCCGGTGATCCAGCAGGGCATCTATGCGGTAGGCGGCGTTGTGCTGGAGTCCGGTTATGCGGGGACATGGGTCTACGGCCTGATGGAGCGTGCGCTGATTCCGTTCGGGCTGCATCATGTATTTTATCTTCCGTTCTGGCAGACAGGGCTTGGCGGCACGATGGAAGTGGCCGGGCGTATGGTTGAGGGCGCGCAGAACATTTTCTTTGCACAGCTGGCAGATCCAGGCGTAGAGCATTTTGCGGTATCCGCGACCAGATTTATGTCAGGAAAATTCCCGCTGATGATCTTTGGCCTGCCGGGCGCGGCGCTTGCGATGTATAAGACCGCGAAACCAGAGAAAAAGGAAGCGGTTGCCGGGCTTTTAATGTCAGCGGCGCTGACATCCATGCTGACGGGCATCACAGAGCCGCTGGAGTTTACGTTCTTATTCGTAGCGCCGCTGTTATATGTGATCCACTGTGTATTTGCAGGCCTGGCATATATGCTGATGCATATTTTTAATGTCGGTGTCGGTATGACATTTTCCGGCGGCCTGATCGATATGTTCCTGTTCGGTATCCTGCAGGGAAATGCGAAGACGAGCTGGATTTGGATTGTTGTAGTCGGAATTGGATATTTTGCAGCGTACTTTTTACTGTTCTCCTTCCTGATTCAGAAAATGGACCTTAAGACACCGGGACGGGATGACAGCGAAGAAGTGAAGCTTTACCGCAGAAGCGATGTAGACGCGCGCAAAAAAGGGGACGCAGCCGGCCAGGGAGCGGCAGCCTCCGCAGAAGACGCACTGTCTGAGACGATCTGCCATGGACTGGGCGGCAAGAAAAATATTTCCGATGTAGACTGCTGTGCGACAAGATTACGCTGTACGGTATATGATTCCGGGCTGGTAGATGACGCCATGCTCAAATCGACCGGAGCATCCGGCGTCGTACACAAAGGGAACGGCGTGCAGGTGATCTACGGGCCGCGCGTAACCGTAATCAAGGCGAACTTGGAAGATTACCTGGAAACCGCCCCGAACGAGCTGTATCAAAAAACAGCCGCAGCATCCGGGAATACCGGCAGCCAGGCACAGGAGGCGCCGAAGAAAAAAGCAGAAGGAAAAGTAGTAAAATCCGAAATCATCGCAAGCCCGGCGGACGGAATCGCGGCAGATTTATCGGATGCGCCGGACGAAGCGTTTGCAGGCCGTATGATGGGCGACGGTGCGATTGTAACGCCTTCAGAAGCCAAAGTAGTCGCGCCGCAGGACGGTGAGATCGGCTTTGTATTTGACACGAAGCATGCGATCGGGTTCGTTACCTCATCCGGGACCGAGCTGCTGCTTCATATGGGCATTGACACCGTAAAACTAAACGGCCAGGGATTCGAAGTGCTGGTAAAAGACGGGGACAAAGTGAAAAAAGGCGATCTTTTGATGAAGCTGGATCTGGCATATTTAAAAGAACATGCGCCGTCGCTCGCATCTCCGGTGCTTTGCACGGAGTTAGCGGAAAATCAGAAAATACGCCTGTTAAAAACAGGCAGCATCAAGGCTGGAGAAGCGTTGTATGCCATCGATACGTATGAAGAATAGAACGGGGAAAGCAGAATCCTAAAGCGGAAGCTTGCGGATACGAAGGATCATGGGATCATGGGGAGAAGAGTATGTTCAGAGTAAAGAAGGCATTAAATAACAATACCGTACTTGCAATCGGAGAGGGAGACAACCGTGAATACCTTTTGATTGGGAAAGGAATCGGCTTTGGAAAAAAAGTAAGCCAGCGGATAGAAGCGCCCAAAGATTGTTCCATTTATTCCCTTTATGAGCATACAGAGCGCGGAAGCGCCCTGGAGCTGGTAAAGGATATGGATCCGGTTTTTTTAGAGATTGCGCAGCAGGTATTAAAGGAGAGTGAACATGCTTTTGGAAAGGTTGACTGGAGCATACTTTTCCCGATGGCTGACCATATCGCATTTGCAGTCAAACGGATCCGCAACAACGAACAGATCCGCAATCCGCTGACCGGGGATATTCAGGCGCTGTTCCATATGGAATACAAGACGGCGGAATGTATCCGCCCGATCCTAAAAGAGCGGCTTGGCGTGGAGATTGATGAGCATGAGGTCAGTTATGTTGCCCTGCATATCCATTCTGCCATTGAAAATGAAACCGTTGCGCTGTCGATGCAGATTGCAGGGACCGTGCGCGAGTGTATCCAGATGGTGGAGGATCAGACCGGAAGGCGGATTGATGTGATGTCGCTGTCGTATAACAGGCTGATGAACCATGTGAGGTTTATGGCTGTACGCGTTTCGAAAGGGGAGAAATTAAAGCTGGATATGAACGAGTATATGCTGGAGCAGTTCCCGGATGCATTCCGGATGGCCAGAGTCGTGTGCGGGCATTTGGAGAAGTTTTTGAAGCAGCCGGTGGATGAGGTGGAGACTGGGTATTTGGCGATGCATATTCAAAGAGTGTTGTCTGAGCTGGAGTGAATAGAATGTTAAGAATCCAGGATCTGGATGAGCTGGAAAAGAAACGGATTTGACATTGTGTTGCGTTTTTTGGCTTCCCGAAAGATCCTGGTTAGCCAGGGGATGTGGCTGACCGGACGACTCTGCGGGCTGTGGACAGGGAACGCGCCGGGAGATACACCTTGGGCGGACAGGGGCAACGCTGCGGTGAACTAATCGCTAACTGCGACTA
>CANOET010000165.1 GCA_947564835.1 uncultured Eubacterium sp.
GAGCATCTGCCTTACAAGCAGAGGGTCATAGGTTCGAGCCCTATAGGTCCCATTCTATGCAATTGTATAGAGGCCTGCCCGTGTGGCGGAACTGGCAGACGCGCAGGACTTAAAATCCTGTTGTGGCAACACAGTACCGGTTCGATTCCGGTCACGGGCATTGCAGGAAGATGAACGAGGACGTTCCATTTATGGGGCATCCTTGTTTTTTTTCTTAATATAATGATATGGTACATATCCGTCAGGATTGGAAAGGAAGGAAAAATGGGCGAATATTTTAATGTAGCAGATATTTTTGGAGAAAACGTGTTTAATGATTCTGTCATGCAGGCACGCCTTCCAAAAAAAGTTTACAAAAAAATGAGGGAAATTATTGAAAACGGTGCAGAATTAGACTTAGCTACCGCTGATGTAGTTGCTCATGAAATGAAGGAATGGGCCATTGAAAAAGGCGCTACCCACTATACACACTGGTTTCAGCCTTTAACGGGAGTAACGGCTGAAAAGCACGATTCCTTTATTACTGCGCCAATGTCAACTGGTAAGGTGCTGATGAGCTTTTCCGGAAAAGAGCTGATCAAAGGCGAACCAGATGCATCCTCTTTCCCATCCGGCGGTTTGCGGGCGACGTTTGAAGCAAGGGGATATACGGCGTGGGACTGCACCTCGCCGGCGTTCGTCAGACAGGATGCGGCAGGCGCGACGCTGTGCATTCCGACTGCATTTTGTTCTTATACCGGGGAAGCACTGGATCAAAAAACACCGCTGCTTCGTTCAATGGAAGCAATCAGTGACCAGGCAGTGCGTCTGATCCGCCTGTTCGGCAATACGACATCCAAAAAGGTAGTACCGTCCGTAGGCCCGGAGCAGGAATATTTTATTGTTGACAGAGAAAAATATTTACAAAGGAAGGACCTCATTTTTACCGGACGTACTTTATTCGGCGCAATGCCGCCGAAAGGCCAGGAGATGGATGACCATTATTTCGGCGCGATCCGGGAACGGATTGCGGCCTATATGAAGGACGTCAACAAAGAGCTGTGGCGTCTCGGCGTATCGGCCAAAACGCAGCACAACGAAGTAGCCCCGGCGCAGCACGAGCTGGCTCCGATCTATGCGGAGTGCAACATTGCCGTCGATGATAACCATTTAATTATGGAAACGTTAAAAAAAGTTGCCGGACGGCATGGCCTGCAGTGCCTGCTGCATGAAAAGCCATTCGCCGGTGTGAACGGTTCCGGTAAACATAATAACTGGTCTCTTGTGACCAATGACGGGATCAATCTGCTGGATCCAGGTGTGACACCGCACGAAAATATCCAGTTTTTACTTGTACTTACTTGTGTATTAAAAGCAGTTGACAAACATGCAGCCCTGCTGCGGGCATCTGCAGCGGATGTGGGCAATGACCACCGGCTGGGTGCAAACGAAGCGCCGCCTGCGATTTTGTCTGTCTTTTTAGGGGAACAGTTAGAAGACGTGATTTCCCAGCTGATCAGTACAGGTATGGCTACGCATTCCATTAAGCGTCAGATGCTGGAGACAGGTGTAAAAACGCTTCCGGATTTCAGAAAAGACGCAACAGACCGTAACCGGACTTCACCGTTTGCATTTACCGGAAACAAGTTTGAATTTCGTATGGTCGGTTCCCAGGACTCTGTGGCACAGTCGAATGTTGTGCTGAATACGATTGTGGCAGAAGCATTTTCCGAAGCATGCGATATTTTGGAAAAGGCGGATGACTTTAACGAAGCCGTACACGACCTGATCAAGCAATATGCCGTAGAGCATCAGAGAATTATTTTCAACGGCAACGGATATTCTGATGAATGGGTAGCGGAGGCAGAAAAACGCGGCCTGCCGAATATCAAGTCGATGGTAGATGCGATTCCGGCATATACAGCGGAAGGCTCCGTTGCTGCATTTGAAAAATTCAATGTATTTACAAAGGCAGAGCTGGAATCCCGCGTAGAGATCGAATATGAGACTTATGCAAAAACGATCAATATTGAAGCAAAAGCAATGATCGATATTACAGGGAAACAGATTATTCCGTCTGTCATTAAATTTACGACCGCGCTTGCAGCGTCTATCAATGGCGTAAAAGCTGCCTGTGACGCGGATGTCAGTGTGCAGACAGAGCTGTTAAAAGAGGTATCTGACTTATTGGCACAGACAAGGGCAGCGCTGAAAAAACTGATAGAAGCAGATGCTGTCGGCTCCGCAATGGAAGAAGGACGCGACCGTGCGGTTTATTACCGTGACGTTATTAAGATCGCTATGGAGGCGTTACGGGCGCCGGTAGACCGTCTGGAAATGATGGTAGATAAAGATATGTGGCCGATGCCGTCTTACGGGGACCTGATTTTTGAAGTATAGCCGTCTTACTCGTCATTTACATACGGCCTGCGACGGAAATCGCAGAGCTGCCTGAGATATTACGGTATCCTCTTCTCTTTAAGATAGATAGCGGCACGTAGAACGTATGGAAATAAAAGATCTGTTCAGACGGAGTATTGCTGCAAAAAAAGAATCTGACATTGTCAGGTTCTTTTTTATTTCCCCGTAAAGCATTTCCGAATAAATGCCGATATATAAAATAATTAACATACATAAACGGTAAAAGGATTTACCAGGCAAATAGCTAACAAACAGTAGAAAAGATCAGGGAGGATAATCGTATGGGCATGATGGTCGGACGGGCAAATTCAAATAGACGGGTCATTCAGATCAAAAACAGGGACGGGTCGGTAGCTGCAACAATCCGTACTTCCAAGAAGTCGCAAAGCAAGAGCAAGAAAAAAAAGCTAAACTATAATTTCAAGGCGATATCATCACAGATACTGCTGTCCAAAAACTCAAACAGCGCAGGAAAAGCAGTGACAAAAGCACGCGGAACGATCGCGATGCTGCTGCGGAAGGTAAGATCCGGTGAATATGATGACCAGGATCTGGAACATGCCATTATACATGCAAGAAAAATGGAGCGGATTGCAAAAAAACGGATGCGCCATTTAAAACAGGAAGAGGAAATAGAGCAAAAGGGAAAATCTGAAGAATTAGAGAATGAACTGCTGGACGGGGTGGAAGAACAGATCGCAGAAGAGCAGGAAATGGAAATCAGCGAAGAAGAACTGCAGCAGCTGCTGGAAGAATACGAAGAGCTGATGCGGGAATCCATGGAAGAGATGGCACAGGAAATGGAGCTGGAAGACTTGTCCGAAGAATTTTGCGAAGCGGTGTACGAGATGGAACCAGAAGATTTGGAGCAGCTTAAGAAAAAGCACAGGTCGGATGAGATGCGGGAAATTATGGATGCGGATATGAAATATTTACGGGCTGTGTTTAACAAGCTGGAAAAAGAAAGACAGTCGCTTTCCAGCGGTGCGAAAAGCTTTGGGGATATTCCGGCGGGGGTTACGCTGGAGATTTCGGGGCTGGAGATGCCGGTGGAATTACCGCAGATGCCGGTGAATACGGAAGGGGGATGCATGGATTTCACGGTATAAGGAAATACGGCGGTAACTATTTCGGAAATTCTGTAGCCAGAATTATAAAGTTCATTAGAAATTTCTGTTTTACTTTTTAAGATTACGAGTTTATTAGAAATTTCTGCTTTACTTTCTAAGATTATGAGGTTCGTTAGAAATTTCTGCTTTACTTTCTAAACCTTTTTTGTTAGAATAATTGTGCAAATAAAATATGAAGGAATCATTCCCTAAAACCTTGCGTTTGCATCAGGCAGCAAACAATAGGTGTGGATTTTTCAGGATTTTTGAATTGCGGCTGTTTGTTTTCCGATGCGGCCGCCTTGGAAAGGAAATCCTTTTTTCACCACATGACTGTACGGATTATAGTACAGCCATGTGGTTTTATTTTGTTTGCGTGGAAAAATAAGAAAAATGAACAAGGAGGAACCTATGGAACAGACATTTATGAAAGAAAAAAAGATCCTTCCGCTGGTATTGTCGATGGCACTGCCAATGGTTATTTCTATGGCGGTAAATTCTTTGTACAATATTGTAGACAGTTACTTTGTTGCGCAGTACAGTGAAGATGCAATGACAGCGCTGGCGCTTGTTTTTCCGGTTCAGAATCTGATTAATGCGGTTACAATCGGGTTTGGAATTGGGATTAACGCAGTGACAGCGTTTTATCTGGGTGCGCAGCAGAAGGAAAAGGCGGACAGGGCTGCAACGCAGGGTGTTTTTTTGAATTTTGTGCAGGGAGTGATTCTTGCAGGGCTATGTATTGCCGCTATGCCGGCATTTTTGCGGGCATTTACGCCGGTAGAAGAGATTATCAGACAAGCACTGATTTATTCCAACCGGGCGTTTTTGTTTGCGCCAGTGATAGCGCTGAGCCTGTCTTTTGAAAAGATCTTTCAGTCCGTGGGCAGTATGAAAGCGACGATGGTGTGTATGATGTGCGGATTTGTTACAAATATTGTTCTGGATCCGCTTATGATTTTCGGCATCGGATTTTTTCCGGCTATGGGGGCTGCCGGAGCGGCTTACGCGACCGGGATCGGGCAGTGTGTGACGGTTGTTGTGTATCTGGCGCTGTATCTGCTGCGGCCGATTCCGGTCAGAATTACAAAAGATGCGCTTTGTAGGGATAAAGAGGTAACGGCAAAACTGTATGCGGTAGGGATTCCGGCGATGCTGAACCTGGCGTTGCCTTCTTTGCTGATCTCTGCCTTGAATGGGATACTGGCGGGATTTTCAGAGAAATATGTACTTGTGCTGGGGGTTTATTATAAACTGCAGACATTTATTTACCTGACTGCCAACGGGATTATCCAAGGGGTACGGCCGCTTGTCGGCTATAATTACGGCGCCGGGGAGCATCAGCGTGTAGAAGGGATTTTCCGGACGACGTTAAAGCTTACGGCAGGTGTGATGCTGGCCGGGATGGTGTTGTTGTGGCTGATTCCGGCACAATTAATCGGTTTATTTACTTCCAGCCAGGAAACGGTGCGGATGGGCGTGACGGCGCTGCATGTGATTAGCCTGGGATTTGTGCTGTCAGCGGTTTCAGTGACTTGCTCCGGGGTGCTGGAAGGGCTGGGGAAAGGGGCGCCGTCCCTATATATTTCTCTGGCCAGGTATGTAGTTGTGATTATTCCGGCGGCGTTTTTGTTCAGCCGTTTTGCGGGGGCAGACGGCGTCTGGTATGCGTTTTTCTTTACTGAGGCTGTAGCGGCGGTATTTTCGTATTTTATTTATAGGAGATTTTTTGCAATCATTGAGCGGTGAGCCGAAAATGTGTAATATCTGTATTTTATTTGGGTACTTTGAGACGGATTTTTGTACAAAATGGCAAAATTCTGACTTCGGGTGGCAGAATTGACGTTGTGTTGCATTTTTGGGATTCCCGAAATAGGTTTGTTAGCCGGGGAACGTGGATACCCGGACGACATTGCGGGTTGTGGACAGAATGTGAATACCCGGACGACTCTGCGGGCTTACAATGACTGAAATTCAGTTCCATGTAGGGTAACAGTAGGCGAAAAACAGTGAGTTACTGCTGGGAGACTAGAGCAGAGCGCACAGTACTGGGGCTTCCCCTCCCCGTCATAGCCTACGAAAGCACAGTTCTGGAAGGTATACCCATTTTTCTGTGTGACGGCCTGATAGATCTTGTTCTGGTTGATCGTGGCATACACGATCTCGCTGTCAATGCCACGGGTGCGTGTCAGATAAGCGATGGTTCGGTTAAAATCCTTGTCTTTCGGCGGCAGCATCAGCTCCTCCCTGGGCTTTTTCTCCACTGGTGTCATATAATGTTCTGTCTGCTCGTAGGCATGGCAGCCCAGGATCATCTCCATCGCGCTTTTGAAATCTTCGGCTCCCAGGTATTCCTGAGCAAACTGGATGATGTTCCCGTTCTTTTCCCCAGGAAACTGATAAGACCCCTCCCGTGCCGAAACAGGTACAGGCCGCCGCTGTGCTTCACATGAATCGTGTTCCGGTCGCCTTTCTCCACCTCAAAGCGTGGCTGACAGCGAAATCTTTGATATTGGAATCAAAGACCTGTTTCATCTGCTCTTCCGTAAAAGGCATGGGCTGCCGCCTCATGGCTGTTTGTCTGTCCGTAACCGTCACCTCCCTGCAACCAGAAAAGGCACCGGCAAAATGGTTTTTCTTCCATTCTGCCAGCACCCTGCACTGTGTTGTTATTCTGTTATTGTTTCCGTTTCATCTGCCGTTGTTTCAGCTTCATTCCGACTTTGAAAGCGTTCTCCACCTTTTCGCTCCATCAATTCTTCATCTGTCTCTTTCCGCTTTTCCCTTGCTATCTAGTACTGCATTGCGGAAATAACAGTGAATACAGCGCCAGCTATTTGTGCCATCGTTGCGTTGTCGTCAGTCTACGATGCACCCGGCATCTCCTCCTTCCTCCGCCTTGCGCTGACACAAATTTCGAGCACTGTATTCACTGTTATTTCCACAACGCAGTACTAGTTATGTATAACCGAAAACTGAAAATCTGACGGAAATAAGAACCAAAAGCTAAGCTTAAGTCACATACAGCAGGTATATAGGTATAAATAAAACGGCAAATCCGATTTAGATAAACTATGTATCCATTAATATATAAAGAATTCCTTTAATTAGCTTTTCCCATTTAGAATTAGCTTCAAGAGGAATTTGGGCTGCTTTTGTTTCATGTACAATACTATTACGAATAGAATATATATATTTAGCCAGTCCTTGTTCTAAAGCTAACTCTTTTAATAACTCTATACCTAATGGGTTCGAACATTCTTTGATAATACTCTCTATTCCCTCCAAATCTCTTGGTTGCCAGGATAGCTCCTCATACAATACTCTACTCAAATCCTGCTCTGAAATCCCCACACCAAGTTTCTTATGAAGTGAACGTACTGAATTACAAGCAAATTTATCTTCAAGGCATTGATACAAATATAGAAATGATATATCCCATGTCAGAGCAATAAAAGACATCAAAATACTTTTGTAATTAATATTTGATAATTTACCTTCATAAAAAATCTTTTCCCATACGTATTTTAAATCATCTGTATAAGGATTATTTCCAGCATCAAATTCATATACAACTTGACATAAAATCTGATAGAATAAATTCATATTTTCACGAATCTCTACATCTCCGTACTTCAGATTAATCTTATAACAATAAACAGATGGAAAAAGCATCTTGATATCTTCCCACTGATGTCCGTGGTAATCAATAGTTTCTGTATCGTACATAACTTTATCATAAATCTGTAGCTGCAAAGAATGGGGGAGTTTTGGCGTTAAGTATCCCTCTGAACCCAAAACGGTAATTAATCCTGAATTTACTAAAATCTCATCTAAAAGATAGGGTATTCCATTGCTTTTTTTCTCAATATTAACTAAACAAATATAATCCTCCGATTTTAAGCAAAGTAAAAGAGCATAAGCATCTCTCGCTATGCGAAACGAATGTCTAATAATGAGATTTTGAAGCCAATTCTTATCTTCATTATTTGTAGTAATATATCGTATTGCAGGAGAGACTTTTTCAGCTATATCCTCATCCATCACAGAAAGTATATTCTTAAAAAATAAACTATTTGCTGTTTTCATATTTCTGGACATTGTCTTATATCCTTCTTTAGTTTAATATGCATTCCAACAAACCTCAAAAGAACTCAGGCTTTCGCCCTCTTCATAAAGAGTTGTGAATGCTGATTTAAAAAACTCTCTTTCAAAATCCCCTACCTTTCCAGTCCTCTTTGAATTCAACTTTTCAGATAGAGTATTAAGCGACAGAAAAGTAGTCAATTCATCCAACTGCATATTTTCCATTTTTTTAATTAACGCTATTAAAGAATATTTGCAATTCGTCCATCTTCTTAATAAAACATCTTTGCTTTGACTACTACCTGGCCTCCCAAGCATAAGTATTGCTGTCGAAACAATAAAACCAACACAGGCAGGTTGGCTATTAAAAATATCAATACCATTCTGAAAACGTTCTTTGCACTCGGTTTGATTCACTTTGCAAAAACACGAATCCAATCTACTCATTAAAGAAAGTGCCTCACTAAACTGGCAAATCGAATCATCATTTGAGGTTAAATCAAGAAAGTCAAGTCTTACAAATTCGTCTGAAAGACGTTCCTTTATATCAATCTTCTCCTTTCTCGATCCAAATACTAAATACAACTCCAAAATATCATCAGATTGATATTGTTTTGCATTTCTCCTTCTACGTCCCTCATCTATTCCGAAAATTGAAATATCCGTATTGTCAAGTTTAATTTGTTTTAAGACACTACTAAATACCGTTTCTAACTGTCTCCTAACGTCCCAAGGAACCTGCCCTGAATTTAATACCAGCATTCTATAAATAAGACTATTGACACTTTTAGTCAACCAGAATTCAAGGCGAATTTCATAGTCTGATAGATTACTTACTTTAGATGCTTCTATCATAGCAGTTGTTCTTTGCATTCCATCAATAAGAGATAAATCTTTCGCATTTTGTGTTAACCACTGGATTATTTCTTCATCACTCATTTCAAAAAAGAATGAAAAGTCGGCTTCATCTGTTGCAGCGCCAATAACTACCGGCGGAAGAACTGTTCCTTTTGTTATATCATCAATCATACGTTTACGAATTCTTATTGCAGTGCTAGATTTCAATGCTCCTCTCTGTCCTTCTATTCCTCCACGGTTTTGATAAGCACATTCAATAAGTTCATCATACGCAGGAAATTTTACATTGAGCATAAAAGAAACACAAGCTCCACGCTGATCAAGTAAATAATTCATCTTTTTCCTCCTCCATATATATCCAACATATTTAAATATAGAAATGTATCTTGTATACCTAAAACCTTTCCTATGTCTATATGTATTTAAAAGTATATCATAAGGTATTCGTTTTTTCTACAGTGATTTTCTAATGGACATACATTTTTTGCATTACATCTAAAGTTTCATTAGCTACCTTATATCCGTCCTCCATAAAGTCCAGGAGATTTTCCGGCACTTCCTCCTGGCTACATGGCACAAACACATGGTTCCGAAAATCTGCCAGAATCTCCTTCAGCACATCTGGCAGGCGTTCCTTATCCACATGGATATCGTCCGTGAGGGTTGCCGTGTAACCGTAATCATAGGTTCCGTAGGGCTGTCTCCTTCGGAAACTGGCACACTGCATTCGGCATTTCCTCTTCACGGGGATTGATGTGAGGGGAAATGACCTGGTTGTAAAATTTTGACTTCGGCGACAGAATTGACATTGTGTTGTGTTTTTAAGTGGCTATGCGGACGCCGGATGAGGGGGAAAGGGCCTGGCTTCCTGCTCCTATTC
>CANOET010000166.1 GCA_947564835.1 uncultured Eubacterium sp.
CATTCTGGAATAGGAGCCGGAAGCCAGGCCCTTTCCCCCTCATCCGGCGTCCGGATAGCCACATCCCCTGGCCAATCAAGATCTTTCGGAAAGCAAAAAACGCAACGCATGCCAAAAGCATTTTTTTTCTGATTCATCCAGGTTAAAGAAAAATTGTCAGAATAAAAACACCAAAAACTGCATAAACTAGACTTCACAAAAAGTTCACAAAATTTATTAGCACTCACTATTGACGAGTGCTAATAAAAGTGGTATAACATACTTGTAAACAAAAACAAAACAAGCGGCGCGAAAGCCGGATTAAGAAATGGAGGAATAACCTATGTTAATGCCTAGTATTTTTGGAGAAAACTTATTTGATGAATTTTTCAATGATTTCACACGTCCGTCTAAATCGCTGATGAGATATCAAACACCAACGAGCAATGTGATGCGTACAGACATTAAAGAAACCGAAAACGGCTATGAGCTGGATATCGACCTGCCGGGATTTAAGAAATCAGATGTGCAGGCAGAGTTAAAGGAAGGCTATCTGACGATCAGCGCATCGACCCGCAAGGATGACGGTGAAAAAGACAAAGACGGAAAATATATCCGCAGGGAGAGATATTACGGTTCCTGCAGCAGAAGCTTTTATGTCGGAGAAGCCGTAACACAGGAAGATATTAAAGCCAGATTTGAGGATGGCATTCTTAAGGTAGCGGTTCCGAAAAAGGAAGCAAAACCGGAGGTGGAAGAAAGCAAGTATATTGCGATAGAAGGATAAAAAATAAAAGATACAAGGATAAAAAGATACAAGGATAAAAAAATAAAAGGATAAAAAGATACAAGAATAAAAAGATAAAAGGATAAAAAGAGTGGAAATCTAAAAAGATAACTGCGGGCCTGCTTCTAAAAGCAGGCCCGCAGTTTTTTATGTTATATTTGATTTCATCATTGCAGGTATCTACTACGTTGTGCTATAATAAATCTGCAGGTTTTCTGTCAGTTTCTGCCAGCATGCCTTCTTTGATCCTGTTTTGGCAGGCTTTGCCAAAAGCTGGAAGGCATAGGGGCTTGAGGCTGGCAGGAATATAAAAAAGGCAGGGATGCAGAAATATGAATACGATTTTAACGATAGCCGGCAGCGACTGCAGCGGCGGCGCCGGTATCCAGGCGGACCTGAAAACGATTCTGGCGCATGGCGCTTATGGGATGAGTGTGATCACTGCATTGACGGCGCAGAATACAACCGGGGTTTTCGGCGTTTTGAAGATTGATGAGGCTTTTATCGGCGCGCAGCTGGATGCCGTGTTTACGGATTTTCAGCCGGATGCGGTTAAGGTCGGCATGATTGCGGATGCGCCTGCGGTGCATATCATTTGTGAAAAGCTGCGCAAATATCAGGCCAGGCGGATCGTGGTCGATCCCGTTTTGGTTTCTACGAGCGGGACGCGTCTGACCGGGGAGGATGCGCTGGCATGTGCAAAAGAAGAGCTGTTTCCGCTTGCGTCCCTGTTAACGCCGAATATTCCGGAAGCAGAAGCGCTGGCGGGCATTCCGGCCGGGGACAGGGCGTCGATGCTGCTTGCGGCTGAAAAAATCGCGGGGCAGTTCGGCTGTGCGGTCCTTTTAAAAGGCGGGCATATGGAAGGGGCAGCGGATGATTTGCTGTATGACGGCTTAAATCATTGCTGGCTGTATGCGCGGCGGATGGATAATCCGAATACCCATGGGACAGGCTGTACACTGTCTTCGGCGATTGCGTGCAGCCTGGCGGACGGCCTGGGGATGGAGGAGGCCGTGCGCAGGGCCAAAGCTTATGTCGCGGATGCGATTGCAGACGGCCTGGATCTTGGAGCCGCAAGAGGCCCTTTAAATCACGGATGCCGGATGTCCGGCAATCCGATCATCATTGAGGAGGAATCATCATGACAAAAACAAAAATCATCTGTACGCTCGGGCCGGCAACCGACCAGCCTGGTGTTCTGGATGCACTGGTGCAGGAAGGTATGAGTGTGGCCAGATTTAACTTTTCCCACGGCAATTATGAGGAGCACGATAAGCGCCTGCAAGCGCTGCGGGAAGCACGTACAAAATATCAGAAGCCGATTGCGGCCCTGCTGGACACGAAGGGGCCGGAAATCCGGGTAAAGTCGTTTGCGAATGGAAAGGTGGAGCTCAAGCCGGATCAGCTGTTCCGGTTATGTTCTAATGATGTGGAAGGAAATGAAGAGCAGGTATCCATTACCTGCAAGGATTTGTATAAAGATGTTTCCGCGGGTAAGCGTATTTTGTTAGATGATGGTTTGATTGAGATGCAGGTGGAGGCCATTGAGAAGAAGGATATTATCTGCCGTGTAATCAACGGGGGATTTGTATCGAATAACAAAGGGGTCAATGTGCCGGATGTCCATCTGTCCCTTCCTTATGTCAGTGAAAAAGACAGACAGGATATTTTATTCGGGATCCAGAAGGATTTTGATTTTGTGGCGGCTTCGTTTGTAAGGCGTGCCGAGGATGTGCTGCAGATCCGTAAGATTTTAGATGAAAACGGCGGGAAAAATATCGAAATTATATCTAAAATAGAGAACCGCGAGGGCGTGGACAATATCGATGAGATTATCGCGGCGTCACAGGGAATTATGATTGCGCGCGGGGATATGGGCGTGGAGATCGCAAGCGAGGAAGTGCCTGTCATTCAGAAGATGATTATCAAAAAAGTATATGAAGCAGGCAAAAAAGTAATTACCGCAACCCAGATGTTGGACTCCATGATGAAAAATCCAAGGCCGACCAGGGCGGAGACGACCGATGTGGCGAATGCCATTTATGACGGTACGAGTGCGATTATGCTTTCCGGCGAAACGGCGGCGGGGCGTTATCCGGTGGAATCGCTGCAGACGATGGTGCGTATCGCGACAAGGACCGAACAGGATATTGACTACCGCAAGCGTTTCTTTGGCTATGACCATAAGGCGAGTACGAATATTACGGACGCGATCTGCCATGCGACTTGTACAACCGCGCATGATCTGAACGCCAGCGCGATTCTGACGGTTACAAAGACCGGGACCTCGGCGCGTATGATTTCCCGCTACCGTCCGGGCTGCCAGATTATCGGATGTACGATGGATGAAAAAGTGGGCAGGCAGCTGAATCTTTCCTGGGGTGTGCGCCCGCTTCTGATTATGGAAGAAAGCGATGTCATCGAGTTGTTTAACCACTCGGTAAATAATGCCAGGGATTATGGATTTTTAAAGCCGGGCGAGCTGGTCGTTATTACATCCGGCGTGCCGCTTGGCATGGCGGGCACGACGAATATGATCAAAGTCCAGACTGTGCAGGAGCCGAGAAAGCTTGCAACCTGGTAATCCGCGGCCTGTTCAGAAACGATGGAATGATGATATGAAAACTTAATAAAAATCCAGGAACTGAAGACAGTTTTCTTCAATTCTTAGGATCTTAGGGGAACCGTCTCATAGATACTGCATAAAATATAGTGGAGGTGCAGTTATATGGGACGTTTTCTTATTTTAGGGAAGGAAGAACGCCAGAAGTATTTATTCCAGATGCTCTGCAGCAAAGGGCAGACGGTCACATACTGCGATTCCTGGCTGGACGGAGGATACGACGCGGTGATGCTTCCGGTTGCGAAAAGTGCGGAATATCTGGAACAGATTGCTGACAAACTGCAGGCGGGGGAATATGTATTTGGATGTAATTTTCCGCCTGAAATCGCAGAATACAAACGCAGGCAGGGGATCTTTTTTGTAGATTATATGAAAGAAGACGGCGCTGCCTATACGAATGCCGTTGCAACGGCGGAAGGCGCCATTGCCGAGGCGGTGGTATCCGGCAAGGAAGTGCTGTGCGGCAGGCAGATGCTGGTGATGGGGTACGGCAGATGCGGGCAGATGCTGGCTGCAAGGCTGCAGGCATTGGGCGGAAAAGTCACTGTTTATGAAAAAGACCTGGAAAAACTGGCGCTTGCAGCAGCCTGCGGCTGTGAGGCTGTGGAAGCCGGGGATGTGGCGCCGTTTTATGAGCCGGGGGCAGTGACGATCGCAAATTGTTCCCTGGAAGAAGCGGAACCTGCGGCGTGTAAGCTGACGGAGGCTTTTTGGGGCAGATTTACGTATATCTTCAACACGGTCCCGGCAATGGTGCTGCCTGCAGAGCGTCTTGCCTGGATACGCCAGGATGCCGTGCTGATCGACATTGCGTCGGCGCCCGGCGGCCTGGATTATGCCTATTGCGCGCAAAAGGGCTTAAACGCCAGGCTTTGCGGCGGCCTTCCTGCAAAATACGCACCGAAATCTGCCGCGGAGCTGTTGCTGCATATTATTGAATCGTATTTGAATTTTTCAGAAAGAGGGGAAGTTATATGACACAGGATCAGAAGCTGACGGTGGGTCTTGCATTTACGGGCTCTTTTTGTACCTTCGCAAAAATCCGGGAAGTAGCCGCGCAGCTTGCAGGGCAGAATATCCGGGTAATCCCGATCTATTCCGACCATGTACAAAATATGGATACCCGGTTCGGCACGGCAGCAGAGTTTCAAAAAGATATCGAAAAGATTACCAGGGAAAAAGGGCTCTGCACGATCCAGGAAGCAGAACCGATCGGGCCGACCGGATATCTGGATGCGCTGGTGATTGCCCCGTGTACCGGTAATACGATGGCAAAGCTGTGTGCAGGCATTACGGACACACCTGTCCTGATGGCGGCAAAGGCGCATCTGCGCAATGAAAAGCCGCTGATCCTTTCCATCTCCACCAACGATGCCCTCGGCATGAATTTTAAAAACATCGGCATGCTGATGAACATGAAAAATATCTATTTTGTACCGTTCGGACAGGATAACTACAAAAAGAAAACAAATTCTATGATTGCGCATACGGATCTGGTCAGCGACACGTTAGAAGCCGCCCTTAAGGGCAGGCAGCTCCAGCCTGTAATTCTCGGGCCGCAGTAGCAGATACGGCGTGCAGGATACATGCCTGGCCGGCAGGAAATCCGATTTCTTGAAAAGGGGGCGTCTCGTAACCGTTCAAGGCTATCAGAACGGTTACCCCCGTTTTCTGTGTTGGTTCGGCCGTTTTCTGTGTTGGTTCAGCCGTTTTCTGCGTTGGTTCAGCCGTTTTCTGCGTTGGTTCAGCTATATCTTTAAATGCATATCTCTACGTGATATTTCCGCAGAAAATACTCGATCTGCAGCAGATAGGCGATCATCTGCGGACCCGCCATCAGCTGCCCGTACCAAGGCGCGCCGTAATCCTTTGTCTTATCCAAAAACACCATGACGGCGGTTTCATCCACCAGATCCTTTAACGGGCAGTCCGGCCTGGCCATAACAGCACGCAGGCGTTCTGCCAGCAGTTTTTCATAAGCAGGATGGTAGGTCTTCGGGTACGGGCTTTTACGGCGGAATAAGATTTCATCCGGCAGCAGCGTCCGTGCCGCCTGGCGCAGCACATTTTTTACAACGCCGTCTTTTGCCTTCATTTCCCAGGGGATATTAAATACATAATCAACAAGTGTCCGGTCCGCGAACGGCACGCGTGCTTCCAGCCCGGAATGCATGCTGGTACGGTCCATGCGGTTTAGCAGCGTCTGCATAAAAAAGCGGATATTCAAATATCCGATTCTGCGGCGGTTTACTTCCGTGTTATTTTCACCCGGCAGAATGGGAATTTCCCCGATTGCAGATTCGTAAGCATTTTTCACGTATTGGTCCATATCAAGCGTTTGCATTAAATCTTTATTTAACAACTGCTTGCGCGGCGACAGATCAGGAGTCCATGGAAATGTATTGCAGTTTAAGAACAATTCCTTATGAAACCACGGATAACCGCCGAACACCTCATCCGCACATTCTCCGGTCAGCACGACTTTGTGATGCTTTGCCACCTCTT
Organism: uncultured Eubacterium sp.; assembly: GCA_947564835.1. GTDB lineage: Bacteria > Bacillota > Clostridia > Lachnospirales > Lachnospiraceae > Eubacterium_J. The sequence goes on from CANOET010000166.1 coordinate 5,898, forward strand.
CGCAGAAATAGAGCAGGGAAGAGTCCACATCCGCCATACATGGCAGGTCGTGGGCGTCTACGGACGCATAGAGCCGGTCTGCCTGGATGGTACTGCCGCATTCTAAGTAGTGGTGGTCTGAGTGTAGGAATGCAGCCATCTGGTCCACATACGGGCGGTCCATCGAAGGCTGGAAGCTGTTTGCCTGAAAATACTTATCATTATCGGTAAAATCAAACGAATACGTCGTAAGCGTCTGCCCCTGTGCTTTTAGTTCCCGGGCGCAGACCGCGGAAACAAGGCTGGAATCCACACCGCCGGAAAGAAACGTACAGATCGGCACATCCGATACCATCTGGCGTTTGATCGCATCGGTCACCAGAAATCTGGTTTTTTCAATCGTATCCTCATACGAATCCTCATGTGGGCGGCTGGTCAGCCGGAAATATGTATCTGGCAGGAAGCCAAGACGGCTGCATGTCAGGGAAGTGCCGGGCTTTAGCTCATGGATGCCTGCGAAAATACCGCTGCCGGGCGTCCTTGCGGGGCCGAGGCCGAAGATTTCATTCAGCCCGTTTTGATCCAGCCTGGCGCGGATACCCGGAAAACAAAACAGCCCTTTCAGCTCGGAGGAAAAGACAAGCGTGCCGTTATGCACGGTATAAAACAGCGGCTTGACACCGAAACTGTCACGGTACAGCGTTAAAATCTTATGCCGTTCATCATAGATGGCAAAGGCAAAGATCCCGTCAAGCCGCTTGATAAAATCAGGGCCGAACGTTAAATAAGAAAGGAGGATGATTTCTGTATCGGAGGAAGTCTTCGGTATCACGTCGCGTTCAAATAATGCCTGACGCAATGCCTTCAGGTTGTAGATTTCGCCATTGTATACGATATGGTACAGATAGTCGTCCATCGACCTGGTCATAGGCTGGCGGCCGTTTTTCAGATCGATAATGGACAGCCTGGTATGGGACAGCCCGCACTGGCCGGATAAAAAGATACCAGAATCATCCGGCCCGCGGTGTGCCTGGCACTGCCCCATTTGCTGTAAGATATGTTCAAATTCCGCCTGCCGCGCCGTGAAGCTGGCAGAGGGATCATAAAAGCCTGCAATACTGCACATAGATTACCTGCAAGATTCTTCTTTGTTCTAATCTATGCGGCGGCTGGAAAAATATGACATTCTTTTTGATTCCATACAGGCGGTTATTCCATTCCATGCATGTTTACATAGGATTTGATAGCTGCAAAGCTTTCAGCGCTCATATAATGCTCCATCTTGCAGGCGTCTTCAGTCGCCGTTTTTTCATCCACACCGAGCCGGATCAGCCATTCGGAGAAAAACTGGTGCCGTTCATAGATTTTTGCGGCGATCTCCTGGCCGGAAGGCGTCAGGTAAATAAAGCCGGCGTCGGTTACCGTGATATGGCCGGCGGCACGCAGATTTTTCATTGCGACGCTGACGCTGGATTTTTTAAATCCAAGCTCGTTGGCGATATCCACGGAACGTACGACAGGAAGCGACTTTCCAAGGATCAGGATGGTTTCCAGATAATTTTCAGCGGATTCGTGTATATGCATAATGGATACTCCTTTTTCATTGGGACAAGTGGTGTGTATGGTTTTTATTATAAGCGTGCAAAGAGGAAATGTAAAGCGTGAAAAATTTATGGAAAACAAAATGCTGTTGTAGTGCGGCAGCCTTACATCAATGGAGCTACCGCTTTCATTAAATATCCGGTCATTTTCACTTTCCATTTTTCATGCCGTACCGTCTCCTTTGTCACCTGCCGGCATTTTTTCAGCGTAGCCTGGAAATCCGCTTCAATATCCGGTATACAGCCTGTCTTGTACAAATAGCAGGCACATTCAAAATGGTGGTACAGGCTGCGGTAATCCAGGTTGATCGTTCCGACCACCGCCTCTTTGTCATCGCTGACAAATACTTTTGCATGGACAAAGCCCGGTGTATATTCAAAAATTTTTACTCCGGCGTCCAGCAAAGGCGGGTAATGCGTTTTTGCCAGTGCATACGGCACGTATTTATCCGGAATACCCGGAAGCAGCAGGATCACCTCGACGCCCCGTTCCGCGGCAAACCGCAGGGCTGTCTCTGTCTCGCCGTCCAGGATCAGATACGGTGTCATAATATGAACATATTTTAAAGAACGATTTAAAATATCCATATACACCCGTTCGCCCAGCTTGTCGTCGTCCAGCGGACAGTCCGCGTAAGGAATGGCCCAGCCTTTTGCCTGCATGCCGGGGCGGGACGGATAGGAGAGGAATTTGGCATATTCTTTTTCCCTTTCATCCATATCCCAAAGCTGTAAGAACATCAGGGTAAAGCTTTTTGCAGCTTCTCCTTTCAGCATCACAGCGGTATCTTTCCAGTGTCCGAAGCGTTCTTTCTGGTTGATGTACTCATCTGCAAGGTTTACGCCGCCGGTAAAAGCCGTATGCCCGTCGATGACGAGGATTTTCCTGTGGTCCCGGTAGTTATAGTGCGTGGATATAAACGGCATAACCGGTGAAAATACTTTACATTTGATCCCAAGCTTACGCAGCCGCTTCGGATAATCATGCGGCAGAAGCGAAAACTCGCAGGTCCCGTCATACATGACACGTACATCGACGCCTTCGGCAGCTTTTTTTGCCAGGATTTCCAGAATAGTTCCCCACATAACGCCTTCGTCTACAATAAAATATTCCATAAATATAAAATGCTCCGCCGCCTCCAGCTGCAGCACCATTTCCTGGAACTTGTCCTCTCCAAGCGGAAAATAAGCGACGTCTGTATGTGCGAACACCGGATAGCATCCGCTGCGGTGCATATAGCGGGCCAAAGATGCCGCGCCGGGGGATTCTGCCGCAAATGATTCCATAACAGCCGCCTCCTGCGGGATGATTTCCTTTGTCTCTTCGATAATATCATGCAGCCATTTTTTTAAAGCCCGGTGTCCGATATTGCTCTGCGTATATAAAAATAAAAGGATACCGAATACCGGAAGGAGCATAATCACAATGAGCCACGTAATTTTGGCTGTCGGATTCAGCCGGCTGTTCAGCAGGCAGATGACCATAACAAAAATAAAAAACGTCCTTCCGCCCAGTATATGCGGCAGGAAATCTTCAAACCGCTGAAACAGCCCGAACAGGAACATCAGCTGAATAAACAATAGTAGCAGGAACAGGCCGAAACGGCTGAATATAGCATGCGAAATGCCCCTTTGGCCTTTTTTGATTAAACGAAGCCCTTTGGTTTTATATTTTTTCTGTAGCATAGTTCCTCCAATCTGTATCGAATTACATCTGTGTATTTTGAGCCTGCTGGTACGGCTGCCGCTTTTTCTAACCTGAATGAATCAGAAAAGAAACTTTTTTGACATTGTGTTGCGTTTTTTAGTGGCTATGCGGACGCCGGATGAGGGGGAA
>CANOET010000167.1 GCA_947564835.1 uncultured Eubacterium sp.
TTAGTCGCAGTTAGCGATTAGTTCACCGCAGCGTTGCCCCAGTCCGCCCAAGGTATGTCTCCCGGCGCATCCCCTGCCCGCAACCCGCAGAGCCGTCCGGTTAGCCCCCCCAAGCCCGCAGAGTCATCCGGTTAGCCGCAGCCCGCAGAGCCGTCCGGTTAGCCGCAGCCCGCAGAGTCATCCGGTTAGCCACATCCCCTGGCGAACCAAAAATATTTTTTTCCGCTTCATCCAGGCTACAAATCGTAAGGAGGGTTTTTATGGAACATCAAATAGGAAGAGTCACCATACCAACAGATATGGACGTAATTCAAGATACCATACGCCTGTCGCAAAAATGGGGCGCTGACGCGGTCCGCGACTGTGACGGCACGGAGTTTCCGGCCGAGCTTAAAGACGCGGGGTTAAAAGTATATGCGACTTACTATACGACAAGAAAAGACAATGCATGGGCGAAGGCGCATCCGCAGGAAATCCAGCAGATGTATGTTATGACGCCGGTCTGCACGGCATGCGGGGATACCTTGCGTATTCCGCTGATGAAGGGGCTGCATCCGGATCTGCTAAAACTGAATACACGGGATGATATTACCCGCTGGTGGGAGGTGGTAGACCGCAGTACGGGCGAGGTTGTCCCGGTAACGGACTGGAGCTTTGAGGAAGCGGCGGGCGAGGTGACGGTGCGCAGTGTTCCGTTTCATGATTATACGGTTAGCTTCCTGGCATATATTATCTGGGATCCGGTGCATATGTATAATGCAACGGTGAACAGCTGGGAGGGTGTGGAGCATCAGATGACATTTGATGTGCGACAGCCCCTGACGCATGCGTTTTCGATGGAACGGCTGGAGGGCTTTATCAAAGACCATCCTTATGTGGATGTGCTGCGCTTTACGACGTTTTTTCATCAGTTTACGCTGATTTTTGATGAGCTGCGCCGGGAAAAGTATGTGGACTGGTATGGGTATTCGGCGTCGGTCAGCCCTTATATTTTGGAACAGTTTGAAAAAGAAGCGGGCTATCCGTTCCGGCCGGAATATATCATTGATGAAGGGTATTATAACGGCCAGTACCGTATTCCTTCTAAAGAATATCTGGATTTTATGGCTTTCCAGCGCAGGGAGGTTGCAAAGATCATCAAAGAAATGGTAACGATCGTCCATGCGCATCACAAGGAAGCGATGATGTTTTTAGGCGACCATTGGATCGGGACAGAGCCGTATCTGGAGGAATTTGCGCAGATCGGGCTGGATGCGGTTGTCGGCAGTGTTGGCAACGGTGCGACGCTGCGCCTGATCAGTGATATTGAAGGGGTATCTTATACCGAAGGGCGCCTGCTGCCTTATTTTTTCCCGGATACGTTTTATGAAGGGGGAGATCCGGTCAAAGAGGCAAAACAAAACTGGGTAACTGCCCGCCGGGCGATTTTGCGCAAGCCGGTTGACCGTATCGGATACGGCGGATATTTAAAGCTAGCTCTGGATTTTCCGGAATTTGTGGACTATGTGGAAGCAGTCTGCGAAGAATTTCGGCAGTTATATGATAATATCGCAGGCAGCCGCCCTTACTGCGCCGGAAAGGTCGCGGTACTCAACTGCTGGGGAAAAATGCGTTCCTGGGGATGCCATATGGTCCACCATGCGATTTATTTTAAGCAGAACTATTCTTATGCCGGCGTGATCGAAGCGCTTGCAGGTGCGCCGTTTGATGTCAGCTTTATCAGCTTTGCGGATTTGCTGGAACAGCCGGATTTGCTCAAGAAGTTTGATGTGCTGATCAATGTCGGGGATGCGGATACGGCCCATACCGGAGGGGAATGGTGGTGCAATCCGGCTGTTTCTTCGGCTGTCAAGCGGTTTGTCTATGAAGGAGGCGGGATCATCGGTGTAGGGGAACCTTCAGCCCATCAGGCAAACGGGCATTTCTTCCAGCTGTCCAATGTGTTTGGCGTGGAAGAGGAACGCGGATTTACGCTTGGATATGATAAATATAACTGGGAAGAGCATCCGCATTTTATTACGCAGGATCTGGAAGGGGAAGTCGATTTCGGGGAAGGCAGGAAAAATATCTATGCGCTGGAAGGGACGCAGGTGCTGATCGAACAGGACCGGAATGTGCAACTGGCGGTCCATTCGTTCGGAGCCGGGCGCGCGGTTTATATCAGTGGGCTTCCGTATAATTTTGCCAATAACCGCCTGCTGCACCGGGCAATTTTATGGAGCGCCGGGAAGGAAGAGGAGCTTTGCAGGTGGTTTTCAAAAAATCCGTATGTGGAAGTGCATGCTTATTTGGAAACAGGCAGGTATTGCGTTGTGAATAATACGGATGAAAGGCAGGAGACGGTCATTTACCGCGGAGACGGGTCCGGGTTTGCGGCTGTGCTGGACGCGGGGGAGATTCTCTGGTATGAGATATAGGAGGCAGGCTGGCGGCCGGGGATGCAGAATTTGAGACAATGAAGGAGCAATGATGTATAATTACCGAATTACAGAACAGGTGATCCGAAGGCCCAAGGCCCTGTCCGGCTTTTTGAAAAAGGTTATGGTCTTTTTCGCCGTGGTCTTTTTGCTGCTTGGCATTATGATCTCGCAGGGGTTTATGCTGCCGGGGTTTTTGCTGGTGGTGCTGTATTTTTTCTATAGTATTTTAAGCCAGAGGGAATACGAATATGTCCTGGAGGGGCAGACGCTTACGATAGATGTGATTCTGGGCAGGCGCTACCGCAGGAGGGCGCATGTCCTGGAGCTGAATACGATGGAAGCTACAGCGCCCAGCCGTCATGAGGCGGTGGCAATGTACCGCAAGGATACCGGTATGGTCAGCCTTCCGAAATTTGACTACACTTCTTATGAGAAGGACACGCCTTTTTATACGATGATTGTGATGGAGAACAAGCAAAAGATCAAGCTGCTTTTGGACCTCAGCGAGGAAATGCTGCAGGCGTTGAAAAAAAGCTATCCTGACCGGGTATTTTTAACATAGATGCCACAGCGGGCGGGAACGGCGCTTTCGGATATGGAAGGGGAAAATATGGGCAGTTATCTGAATCCGGGCAGCAAAGGCTTCCGGGAAAGTCTAAATTCGGCTATTTATGTCGATAAGACGGCGATGATTGAAAAGACGAACGCGGTTGTGGACACCAGGCAGAAATTCCTATGTGTCAGCCGCCCAAGGCGTTTTGGCAAGTCTATGGCGGCGGATATGCTGGCTGCTTATTATGGAAGGGAAGCGGATTCGGCAAAGCTGTTTGACCAGCTTGCCGTCAGCCGCGCAAAGACGTATCGGAAGTTCCTGAACCGATATGATGTGATTAAAATTGATATGCAGGAGTTTTTCAGCGTGACACAAAGCGTGGATGAGATGCTGTCTATGCTTGGCAGATATCTGATCCTGGAATTAAAGGAACATTTCCGCGGGGTTCCGTTTTATGATGAAAATAATCTGATCCAGATGATGAAGGATATTTTTGTCCGGACGGAACACTCTTTTGTGATATTGATTGATGAGTGGGACTGCCTGTTCCGTGAGTATAAGCATGATCAAAAGGCACAGAAGAAGTATCTGGATTTTCTGCGGGTATGGTTAAAGGATAAGGATTATATTGCGCTTGCTTATTTGACGGGGATTCTGCCGGTTAAAAAATACGGCACCCATTCGGCGCTGAATATGTTTACGGAATATTCGATGACGGATGCGGGCGATCTGGCGGAGTATTTTGGTTTTACGGAACAGGAGGTGCGGCTGCTCTGTAAGGATTACCATATGAGCTTTGAGGAAACAAGGGCATGGTATGACGGATACCGTTTGGCAGCGCATACACAAGACGGGGATGCCTGTTATTCGATCTATAGTCCGAAGTCTGTGGTGGAAGCGATGCTGCGGCATAAATTCGGGACTTACTGGAATCAGACGGAGACGTATGAAGCGCTCAGGATTTATATTCAGTTCGATATGGACGGGCTGAAAAATGCGGTTGTCAGCATGCTGGCAGGGCAGGCAGTCCCTATTCAGACGGGGACATTTGAAAATGATATGTCGACATTTGCCACAAAGGATGATATTTTAACGCTTTTGGTGCATCTGGGGTATCTGACTTATGACAGTGCGTCGGAGACGGTGACGATTCCGAATAAGGAAGTTTCAAAGGAGTATGTCAATGCGATCCGCACGATGGATTGGCATGAGGTGGCACAAGCAGTGGAGGATTCCAAAAAGCTGCTGGAATCGCTTTGGGCGATGGACACAGAAGCGGTTGCCAAAGGAATTGACCGGGCGCATAACGAAATCGCTATTTTGCAATATAATGATGAAAATGCACTTAGCTGTACGATTCAGCTGGCGTTTTATTTTGTCAGGGAGTTTTACACGGTGATCCGCGAATTGCCGGGTGGAAAGGGCTTTGCGGATATCTGCTTGATTCCGAGGAAGCTGCATATGGATAAGCCTGCAGTGATCGTGGAGCTCAAGTGGGACCAGTCGGCATCCGGGGCAATCAGCCAGATCAGGGAAAGGAATGATACGGATGCGCTTAGGGATTATCACGGAAATCTTCTGCTTGCGGGGATCAATTATGACAAAAAAACGAAGAAACATACATGTGTGATTGAAAAAATGTGGAAATAGACCAAAGCTTGAAGAAGTTCCTGGAAATATCTGCTAAAATATAGATACTTTAAATAAAAAAAACATCTTTTTTTGGTCATTATTATGCAAAGATACCATTATTGATCGGATATGCAAATTATAGAAGCGATTTTGCAAACTTTCCATCCGAATGTCTTGCTATAATAGACCTACCGAAAACAATTATCTAAAGGAGGGTAAATATGAAAAAGAAATTTTTTGCGGTATTACTTGCAGGCGTAATGGCAGTATCAGCTTCTGCCTGCGGCGGCGGGGATGATACGAAGGACGATGCAAATGCAACAGGGGACGATGCAAACGCGGGGGATGACGCGAATGCAGAGGGAGACGATGCAAATGCAGGAGATGACGCAAACGCAGGGGATGATGCAGCCGATGCTTCCGGCGATGGCGGCTCGGACGGCAGCGGCAAGCTGACGGTATGGGCATGGGATCAGACCTTTAATATTAAGGCTATGAATCTGGCTGCGGAACAGTATAAAAAAGACCATCCGGATTTTGAACTCGAAGTGATCGAGACATCTTCCGATGACTGCCAGACGAAGCTTACAACCTGTGCAAATTCAGGGGATTACAGTACTATGCCGGATATTGTGCTGATGCAGGACAACAGCTATCAGAAGTTCTTAAAGAGCTATCCGGATGCATTTACCGATCTGACAGACTGCGGCATTAACTGGGATGATTTTGCAGCATTAAAGCAGAGTTATTCTATGGTAGATGATAAGCATTACGGTGTGCCGTATGACAATGGCGTGTGCGCGGCGTTTTACCGTACGGATATTCTGGAAGAGGCTGGCTACACCATTGATGACCTGACAGACATTACATGGTCCAAGTTTACGGAGATTGCGCAGGCTGTTCATGAAAAGACAGGCAAATACCTTCTGACAAGCGAAGCTACCGGCGGTGATATCATTATGCTGATGATCCAGTCCTGCGGCGCGAACTTTGTAGATGAAGAAGGCAAAGCATACATAACAGGCAATGAGATCGCTGAAAAATGTGTGGAACTGTATGCAGACATGATTCAGAAAGATGTTGTGAAGCTTGTCAACAACTGGGATGAATATGTGAAGACCGTAACAGACGGCGAAGCTGCCGGCATCATCAACGGAAACTGGATGAACGGAACACTGGTAGGCATCGAAGACCAGAAGGGTCTGTGGCAGATCACGACGATTCCGAAGGTAGACGATGTGGAAAGTGCAACCAATTATGCGAACAACGGCGGTTCTTCCTGGTATATTACATCAAACTGCCAGGATGTAGCTCTTGCAAAAGACTTCCTGCTGAACACATTTGGTTCCAGCACCGAGTTTTATGATACGATCCTTCCGGAAACATCCGGTATTGCATGCTACCTGCCTGCAGGTGAATCCGAAGTATATAACGAGCCGGTAGAGTTCTACGGCGGACAGCCGATTTATTCTACACTCGTTGAGTATTCTTCCCATATTCCGGAGTTCACAAAGACGCCTTACCACTATGAAGCAAGGGAAGCAGTCAATACAGCAATTATTCAGATTACGAACGGAACTTCCAAAGAGGATGCTCTCAAAGAAGCACAGGAAACACTCGAATTTAAGATGACAGAGTAATTTCCGGAAATGCTGATTCCGTAAGACGGAGAAAGGGGCTGCCCGCAAAGGATTGACGGGCAGTTCCCAAGCGCAGTGTTTGATACGGGGAACTGGATTCAGTTCCCCGTATTCTATCCAAAGACGCTGAAAAAAGAGGGGAGGTATTTTTGTGAATGCAAATAAAAAAGGCATGACGTTGATTGCGAAGCAGAGGATTGCGGGCTGGACGTTTCTGACCCCGGCATCCCTGATGATCGCGGTTATGAGTTTTTATCCGATGTTCCGCGCGTTTTTGATTTCCCTGCAGACCGGGGCTGGTAAGAATATGCGGTATGCGGATCCGATCTTCAGCAACTATAAAAGGATTCTCGCAGACAAAGTATTCCAGCAGTCTATCGGCAATACATTTCTATATCTGTTTATCCAGGTGCCGATTATGCTGCTGCTGGCGATTCTGCTTGCGCAGCTTTTGAATAATCAGCAGCTGAAGTTTAAAGGCTTGTTCCGCACCTGTGTATTCCTCCCGTGTGCAACCTCGCTCGTTTCCTACGCCTTGATCTTCCGGTCATTGTTTGCGCAGGAAGGGCTGATCAACACGATTTTGGTAAAACTCCACATTTTAGAAAGTGGATATAATTTTCTTGGCAATTCCGTAAGCGCAAAAATCGTTATTATTATCGCGCTTGTCTGGAGATGGACGGGATACAATATGGTATTTTACCTGTCCGGCCTTCAGAATATTGAATACTCTGTATATGAGGCGGCAAAGATCGACGGGGCCAACGGCTGGAAGACGTTTTGGAAAATTACGGTTCCGCTGCTTAAGCCGACGATTATTATGACGGTCATTACTTCGATCAATGGTACGCTGCAGCTGTTCGACGAGTCTGTCAACCTGACGAAGGGCGGGCCTGCAAATACGACCATCACTATGTCTCATTACGTTTATAATACATGTTTTATCAATGTACCGAATTTTGGCTATGCATCTGCGATGGCATTTTTGATCTTTCTTATGGTAGCGGTTCTGGCATTGATTAATCTGAAAGTAGGTGATACACGTGATTAAGAAAAACAATTCCATGATTCAGCGCAGGCTGATCCCGACCTATATTTTTCTTACAATTGTATCCGTGATATCCGTGTTCCCGCTGTATTGGATGATTGCGGCTGCTACGAACACTTCTACGGACGTTTCGAGAGGGCGCATCCTTCCGGGTACGCATTTTATGGAAAACTTTAAAAACCTCACAGACCAGCAGCCGCTTTGGCGTGCGCTCGGCAATTCATTTTTATATGCATTTATGACTACAATTGTCTGTTTGCTGATCTGCTCGATTGCGGGATATGGATTTGAAATCTACCATGATAAATGGAAAGATAAGCTGTTCTCCATCCTTCTGCTGGCGATGATGGTACCGCAGGTAGCAACCATGGTGCCGCTGTTTCAGATGTTTTCCAAAGCAAAACTGCTGAACACGACAGTAGGATTTATCCTTCCGATGGTATCCACGCCGTTTATGATTATGATGTTCCGCCAGCATGCGCGGTCATTTCCGATTGATATTATTGAGGCGGCACGAATTGACGGATTAAATGAAGTGCAGATTTTCTTCCGCATGTTTATGCCGACGATGAAATCCACCTATGCGGCTGCCGCTGTTATCACATTTATGAATGCATGGAACGCGTATCTGTGGCCGAAGGTTATTATGACAGACAACAAATCACTGACGATGCCGATGCTGATTGCCAACCTGATTACCGGTTACGTCACAGACTATGGCATGCTGATGTGCGGTGTATTGTTCTGTTCCATTCCGACGATGATTATTTTCTTCGTACTGCAGAAGCAGTTCGCAGAAGGTATCACCGGCGCGGTTAAGTAGATTCTTAATGATCCGGGCGTTTGCGCCATTCGTTTGGCGACACGCCCGTGATCTTCTTAAAATTTCTGATAAATGTAGAAAATGTGGCAAAGCCGCATTTATTTGCGATATCCGTTACAAAATCATCGGTACGCTTTAATTGGTCGCACGCCGCCCGGATGCGCACCATATTCAGGTATTCCATCGGCCCCATACCCATGCAGGCAGAGAAAATCTTACGGAAATGCGATTCGCTGAGATGGCAGTTGGAGGCTAGGTCTTCGATTTTCAGCGGTTCCATATAATGCATAGAAATATAATCCAGGGACTGGGCGATGGGGACGGTTTCCTTCTGCGGCATTTTTTCCACATTCGGGTTGCCCCTGTTTTCCCGTGCGATATTTAATAAAAGCACGGCAGTTTCCGCGGTAGCTTCTTCCAGGTAAAATTCTTTTTTCTGGCGCATCAGGTCCAGGATATTACGGATAGACTGCCCGATCTTCGGGCAATTTGCCTCTTCATTTAAAAATGCCCTGGAATTGACACGCCCGATCAGCTGGCCAGAACGGCGGATACTGCCCTGGCAGACCTGCCGCAGCAGTTCATCCGTATCAACAATCAGGTATTCCCAGCTGCAGGCGGTGTCCGGGTCGCTGTTCGTTGCATGGAGGCAGTTCTGAGGGATTACGGTAAACATACCTTTTTCATAATGGTATTCATCCTTTCCAAGCGCCAGCGTTCCGGTTCCGCTGCAGCAGTATCCGATTTCCAGATAGTTGTGAAAATGCAGGCAGTCGATGCCTTTTGCGTAGTTCTGTGTCCAGTTATCCCCGAACAGGGCTAAAAATGGGGTGTTTTCTGGCATTTTGTAGTAGCGGAATTCAATTTTCGGGTTTGGTTTGTTGGACATAGGTGGGTGCTCCTTTTTTTTGGGGGGGGGCAGGCGGTGATTGTTTGGGGCTATGAAAAGAGTATAGCAGATCAGGGTAGGTGTTTCAACTGGAAAGAAGCTGGCAGCAAGGGGAGAGGTGCGTTTGTGCAAAGCGGCTAAATTTTGGATGTAGCAACAGAATTGGCATTGTGTTGCGTTTTTTGGCTTCCCGAAAGATCTTGGTTAGCCAGGGAATATGGCTAACCGGACGACTCTGCGGGATGCGGCCAGGGGACGCGCTGGGAGACACACCTTGGGCGGACTGGGGCAACGCTGCGGT